>CAYZGY010000138.1:0-12981 GCA_964478085.1 uncultured Planctomycetia bacterium | reverse complement strand
GCTCGAGCGGCTCGAGCGGCTCGAGCGGCTCGAGCGGCTCGAGCGGCTCGAGCGGAACGAGTGAGCCGAAGAGCTCGGAGTCGGCTCCGGTCGGCGACGACGAGACGAGTGGCGACTCCACGGGCGGTCCTGCCACGAACTGACGGCCGATTTTCGGCGAACGCGAAAATAGACGGAAGATGTCCATCTACATCGGGCTCGATTCCAGCACTCAGAGTTTGACCGCGGTCGTTATCGAGATCGAGGGCTCGTCTCGTCGGGTTGTCTGGCAACACTCGCTCCGCTTCGACGAAGATTTTCCTCGGCACGGTTCCCAGAACGGCGTCTTGCCGCACGACGATCCGCTCGTCGCACACTCGAGCCCGCAGCTTTGGGCTGATGCGCTCGACGCGTTGTTCCAGCTCATCGTCGAGCAGAGCGAGTTCGACACGTCAAAGATCCGAGCGATTGCCGGCTCCGGGCAGCAACACGGAAGCGTCTACACGAACGCCTCGCTCGAATCGCGCTTGCAGTCGCTCGACGCTTCGCAAAGTCTTGTCGATCAGCTCGACGGAGTCTTCTCGCGCGCCACGTCGCCGATCTGGATGGACTCGAGTACGGGAAGCCAGTGTCAGGAGATCGAATCGGCCGTCGGCGGCTCGACGGTGCTCGCGGAGCTGACGGGGTCGAAGGCGTTCGAGCGCTTCACCGGGCCGCAGATCCGAAAGTTCTGGCAAGAGGATCCGGGTGCTTTCGGGGAGACGGATCGGATTCATCTGGTCAGCTCGTACATGGCGACCCTCCTTGCGGCGAAGCACGCTCCGATCGATCCGGGCGACGGCGCCGGCATGAACCTGATGGACCTCGCCGCGAAGGCATGGGCGCCGGCGGCGCTCGAAGCGACGGCGCCCGGTCTCGGAGAGAAGCTCCCGCCTCTGGAAGAGTCGTGGCACATCGTCGGTCCGATCTCGAAGTTCTGGCACGAGCGCCACGGGCTTCCCGTGGGTACGCGCGTCGTCGCATGGTCGGGAGACAATCCGTGCAGCCTGATCGGTGTCGGACTGGTCTCCTCGGGACGCCTCGCGATTTCGCTCGGAACGAGTGACACGCTCTTCGGCTATCTCCCCGAAGCTCGCGTCGATCCCGCGGCCGAAGGTCATGCGTTCGGCGCGCCGACGGGTGATTACATGAGCCTGATCTGCTTCAAGAACGGCTCGCTCGCGCGGGAGCACGTCCGAGGTCAGTACGGTCTCGATTGGTCCGGATTCTCGAGTCTTCTGCGTGATACGCGACCCGGTAACGGCGGGTCGATCCTCTTGCCGTGGCTCGAGCCCGAGATCACGCCGAATGTAGTCGAGGCCGGTATTCGTCGATACGAGCTCGACGAGGCAGACGCCGCGAAGAACGTGCGCGGCGTGATCGAGGCGCAGATGATGTCGATGGCGATCCACTCGCGCTGGATGGGAGTCCAGCCGAAGTCGATCTACGCGACGGGTGGCGCCTCGTGCAATCGTGAGATCCTCGAGGTCATGGCGAACGTCTTCGATTCGGACGTCTACCAATTCGAGGTCGGTAACTCGGCCGCGCTCGGAGCCGCTCTGCGTGCGTACCATGCGGACGAGGTCGCCGAGGGACGCGAGGTCTCTTGGGACGAGCTCGTCGCTGACTTCGCGCAACCCGTTCTCGAGAGCAAGATTTCGCCCGATTCGCAGTCGGTCGTACTCTACAACGCGCTCAAGGACGTCTACTCGGCCTGTGAGAACCACGCTCGTGGACTCGGGCCAGATCCCTCCGATCGCATCGCCGATTTTCGCAAAGGGCACGGCGCCTGAGCCCCTTCGGTTTCGGGCGCCGGACCATTCGCCATTCGCCGGTACAATTCGCCCTTACCAGGAGCTTCGAGCATGAGACGCAGGCTGTCGATCTTCACTCTCTCAGTCGGACTTCTGGCGAGCGTCTCGCTGTTCTGTTGGGCGAACGATTCCGGTGGCGGGGGCGTCGCGAACGTCTGGTTCGGAGATCTTCTCTCGAAGTCGAAGCTCACGACGGCGAAGAGTCTCGTCCAGTTGCCGGCGCTCGCGCGCGACGCGATTCAGGGAGGGCGAATCGAGCTCGAGAAGCTCCCCGAGGAGCTCGACGCCGACAGCGCACCGCGCATCGTGTTCATTTCCGTGAGTGACGGCAAGACGTCCGCAAAGGTCGCATCCGGTTCGGGCGACGGCATCCGTGCGGCGATGAATGACGCACTCGCACGATTGCGGTCGAGGTACGAGGGTTCCTTGCCGTCGACTTGGGTGAAAGTCGATGTCGTCCAACAAGTGCGCCCTTACGTCGAGGACATCGACACTGCGCTCGTCCCCTTCGAGCGCAGCCTCGAGGGCCTCGCGTACGGCCGGAAGTCACGCGCGGCGTTCACGCCCGAAGAGCTTGTCGCGAGAACTCTCGTCAACTCCGACGGACAGCTTCAACGACGCAATATTGCGAAGTATCGGATGCTGCTCGCGGGCGTGAAGAGCGACGCCGATCTCCCACCGACCGACGATCAGGAGCTCGTACGTTTTACGACGCGCGGTTTTTTCGTCGCGGACGGTGAGCCGGTCGAGCTCTACCGCGGGCACGCTCCTCGTCCGACGCTCACTCGCGAGGTGCTGCTCGAGGTGAGCAAGCGCGGCGCCGACTACCTGCGTCGCTCCGTGCGGGAGAACGGGAGCTTCGTCTATTCGTACTTGCCGAAGTCGAACGCCGAAAAGTCCTCGTACAACATGGTTCGCCATGCCGGAACGATCTACTCTATGCTCGACATTTACGAGACGACGAAGGACCCGGAGCTGCTCGCCGCCGCGGAACGTGCGATCGCCTATCTCCTGATCTTCATCAAGGAGTGGGGGAACGATAACGACGGCGCGCGCATCATGACGTACGGAGGCAAGATCAAGCTCGGTGGAGTGGCGCTGACTGCGGTCGCTCTCGCGGAGCACGTCAAGGTCACGGGGAAGAAGGATCACCTCGAGATCGCGCAAGGGCTCTGCCGCTACATGGTCAAGGAGCAAGCGAAGACGGGGCGCTTCATTCACAGCCGTTACTACCCGTCGGGCGCGATCGGATCTCACATCTCGCAGTACTACCCCGGCGAGGCGCTACTCGGGCTCCTGCGCGTTTACTCGATCGATAAGAACGAGGAGTGGCTCGACGCGGCCGATCGCGGCGCACGGTACCTGATCGAGGTGCGTGACAAGGGCATCAAGACGCCCGATCTGACGCACGACCACTGGCTTCTCTACGCGCTCAACGAGCTCTACCGATTCCGCAAGAACGATCTCTTCCTCAAGCACGCGATGAACATCGCGACGGCGATCGAGCTCAAGCAGAATCGCGATCCCGCGTTTCCCGATTGGTTCGGAAGCTACTACAAGCCGCCTCGATCGACGCCGACCGCTTGTCGTTGCGAGGGCATGGTCGCCGCGTACCTGATGGCCCGCGACCACGGTCAGAAAGATCGGCTCGAAGGCATGCTCGAGAACATCAAGCACAACGCCGGCTTCCAGCTCGAGAACCAGCTCGGGCCGGAGCGTGCGCTCTACTGCGGCGATCCTCAAAGAGCGCTCGGCGGGTTCACGCGTGGGCTGACGAACTTCGAGGTGCGCATCGACTACGTGCAGCACAACATCTCGGCGCTGATCGGGATGTATCGCCTCATGGGTGAGGACAAGCGCGAAAAGCTCTGAGCTCGGACTCAGAGAATCTCGGGCGGCGCTCTACCGTGTACCTTGCGGAAGAGCGCATCGGCGGGGCTTCGCAGTCGATCCCAGAGCGCTGCTTCTTCCACCGATCTCGGCGTCGATTCGTCGTCCGGCGACCGTCCCTGGTACACGTTTGCGAAGTGGCGCAAGTCTTCCCGCGTCAGCCCGAACTCGAGAGCCGAGAAGAGCAGCCCGCCGAGGTCTTTGACGAGCTCGCGCGTCGACAGACGATCCGAGACGGTCGCACGGTGGAGATCGATGACGAAGAGCTTCGGTGCCGTCTCGCTGCTCGCATCGGCCGTGTCGAGGTCGAGGAGGAAGTGGCACGCGTAGCAGTCGCGATGGTGGACGCCGCCACCGTGCATCGTGCGGACGGTTCCAGCGACGGCGTCGATGAGCGCGGCCTTCCAGCGAGGCTCCGGAGGATTCTCCGGCCAGGGTCGACAGTAGTCCTCGAGACTCTCGGTGTTCGTGAGCTCTTCGGTGATGAGAAACGACTGCTGCTGCGTCGGGCCGTGTCCTCGCTCGCCGTGTCCCACAACCGGCGTGGTGGGAATCCCGAGATCGTCGAACTTCGCGATCGCGTGTCGTTCGACGTCCGCGCCGAGAACGGGCCTCTTGAGCCGCACCCAGTTCTTGAGGACCTCGCGCCACGTCGAGCCGAGGTGAGCCTTGAGGAAATACCCGCGTCCGTCGATCTCGAAGCGCAGCGTTCGTCGATTGTCGATCTCGCGATAGACGCGTCCCTCGAGCGCGAGGATCCGATCGAAGACCTCGCCGGGCGTGCCGGGGAACGCCGCGCGGATCTCGTCGGACAGCTCGAGGGTGGTGGGGTCGGGTCGCTGATCGCTCATCGTCGTTCGCACAGTATGCGGACCGAGCGTGGAGAGGGCAAACGTCCGTCTCCTTGACATCGCACATCTGCGTAAGTACAAGGACTGCGGAGTAGAGCCGCGATGACCGAGTCTTCCGAACCAGGCCGAGCTTTCAGCGTCGCCGAGAACCAGAAGTTCTGGGACGGGAACGCCGCGAGCTACCAAGGCGAGAAGAACGCCGAGCCGATCGTCTCGTTGACGCGCCAGTTCATCGGGTCGAAGGTCCTCGATGCCGGGGCGGGCGAGGGCTCACTCGTTCGCGTTCTGCGTCGCAATTCCGGAGCGCAAGAGGTCATCGGTGTCGACATCGCCCCGAAGAGCGAAGATGTCATCGCGGGAGACCTGACGCAGCTCGAGTACGACGACGGGCGCTTCGACACCGTCTACTGCTCGGAGGTCATCGAGCATTGCACTCCCGAGGACACCGACAAGATCCTCGCGGAGATCGCCCGCGTGCTCTCGCCCGGCGGTCACCTCATTCTGACGACTCCTTACGACGAGGAGCTCAGCGAGAAGCTCGTGACTTGCCCGTGCTGCAACGAGAGCTTCCATCGTTGGGGCCATCAGCAGCGCTTCGTGGAGTCCGATTTCGAGACGCTCGGCAAGAAGGCCGGTCTCGAACCGCTCCACGTCTTTCCCGTGAAGTACAGTCGCGTACGTCGCTTCCTCTGGCTCGGCGCGGGCTTCATTCGCGGCAATTGGATGACGTCGCGTGTGCGCAGATCCGGCGGCAACCGAACGCTCTTCATGATCGCCCGTAAGCTCGCCGAGTAACGCGCTCGTGTGTGGAATCTGCGGTTTCTGGTCGGCGAGCTCACTCTCGGAAGACGACCATTCTCGCGCGATTCTCGAGCGCATGGTCGCGGCGCTTCACCATCGTGGCCCCGATGATCGTGGCTACGAGATCGATGCGCGCGCGGGTGAAGGCACGGTCGCCCTCGGGCACGCCCGCCTCTCGATCATCGACCTCGGGGGCGGCAAGCAGCCGATTTCGAACGAGGACGGCAGCGTCGTCGTCGTCGCGAACGGCGAGATTTACAACTATGCCGAGCTGACCGAAGGCTTGCGCCAACGCGGTCACGTCTTCAAGACGAGCAGCGACTGTGAAGCGATCGTCCACCTCTGGGAGGAGGAGGGAGAGGACTGTGTTCAGCGACTGCGCGGCATGTTCGCGTTCGTCCTCTACGATCGTAAGCGCGGCGTTCTCTTCGGGGCGCGAGACCGCTTCGGGCAGAAGCCGTTTTTCTGGACGCGAGATACGAACGGTTTCGCGTTCGCATCCGAGATCAAGGCGCTGCTGCCACTTCCTTGGCTTCGGCGAGAGCTCGATGCCGTCGCGCTCGACCAGTTTCTCTTCTACCAGTTCGTTCCTCATCCTCGGACGCTCTTCGAAGGTGTCCATCAGCTTCCGCCGGCGCACACGATTCTCGTCGACGCGGACGGTGTCAAGCTCTCGCGGTACTGGAGCGTAGCGTTCCGCACCGAAAACGGGGCGGAGTCTGAGAGCGACGCGATGGACCGTGTCGAGGCGAGTGTTCGAGACGCAATCTCGAGCCATCTCGTCGCCGACGTTCCGGTCGGTGTCTTCCTCTCCGGAGGCATCGATTCGAGTCTCGCGGCGGTGATCGCCCATCAGGAGAGCGGCGAGTCGTTTCAGAGCTTCTCGATCTCGTTTCCGGGCGAACGGCAGGACGAGTCGGAGTTCGCGAAGATCGCCAGCCGGGCCGCCAAGACCGAGCATCGCGAGTTCGCGTTTCGACCAGGAGACCTCGCGGAGCAGCTCGACGGTCTCGCGAGGATTTTCGATCAGCCTTTGGCAGATCCCGCCGCGTTGCCGCTGACGCACTTGAGCGAGGCAGCCGCGAGCGAGGTCAAGGTCGTCTTCACGGGCGACGGAGGAGACGAGCTCTTCGCGGGATACGAGAAGTACCGCAAAGCTGCGACGGGTGGCGGACCCCTCGCGTGGCTCGTGCGGACATTCCCCAGATTCTTGGACGCGAGCTCGCTCGCGACGTGCGGGGCTGATCCCTTCGGATTTCGAAAGCTCCGTTCACGAATCGCGTATCGAAACCTGCCGATTCAGGAGTGTCTTTACTTCAAGGGCTTTTGGGAGGCTTGGGACCGTCAGGATCTCTACCGGGACTCCTTTCGTGCTCGGCTCGGCGATCGATTCCAGGTCGTCGCGGAGGGAGAGTTCGACGCGAAGGAGTGGTCCTCGTGGAACGAGCTCGATCGCATGCTCGCGACGGACCAGCTCGGCTATTTGCCGGGCGACCTGCTCCCGAAGACCGACTTCGCGACGATGGCACACGGGCTGGAGTCGCGCGCACCGTTTCTCGACCACGAGCTTGCCGAGGTCGCGGGCGTTCTTCCTCCGGAGCTCAAGGCTTCGTCTGACGAGACCAAAGTCGCGTTGCGTCGCATCGCAGACAAGGTCTTGCCGAAGGAGCTCACGACACGTCGCAAGCACGGCTTCGCCGTTCCGCTTTCGGAGTGGTTTCGCCGCGATCTCAAGGACTGGGTACGCGACCGTCTCCTCGACGACTCGCGTGCGACCGAGCCGTACTTTCACAAGGAGAAGATCGAACGCGTTCTCGACGAGCACCAGAGTGGTCGCAAGAATCGAGCCTCGAAGATTTACACGCTTCTCTTCTTCGAGCTGTGGTATCGCCATTACTTGTCTTAGGACTCGGGGCCATGCGAATCTGCTTTTTCGCCGATACGTTCTTCCCGCTCGTGGGAGGTGCCGAGACGGTTCTCCACAACCTCGCTTCACGTCTCGCAGATCGCGGTGAGCACTGCGTCGTCTTCGCGCCGCAGGTGCGCGGGATGGACAATCACGTCGACGCACCGTACGAGGTCGTGCGTTACCCGAAGCTGCGTTCGAAGCGCTTCGGCGTTCGTCGTCTGGTTCTGCCACTCGTCAAGCTTCACAAGAAGCATCGTTTCGATCTTCTCCACTGCCACGCGGGTTACCCGCCGGCCTTCGTCGGGCGGACCTTCCGCCGATTCTTCCCGATGCCGATGACCGTTCGTCCGCACGGCTCGGACATCCTCCCCGGCGAGCGCATCCGCAAGATCCCGCGTCTCGAAAATCGACTGCGGGGTGGGCTCCTGTCGGCCGCTGCAGTCATCGCCCAGGGAGACTTTCTCAAGCAAGTGATCCACGAGCTCGGCGTCGACGAGCCGCGTATTCGTGTGATCCACAACGGCGTCGATGTCGACGCGTTCTCGAGCGCGCCCGAGTTCGAGCACGCGCGTCCGTACATTCTTGGCATCGGCAATTTGAGCTTCCGCAAGGGCTTCGACGTGCTCCTGCGCGCGTACGCGCAGATCGACGAGCCGCCCGCCGATGTGCTGATCGCCGGTGACGGGAGAGAGCGCGAAGCGCTCGAGAATCTGGCGAAGGAGCTCGGGGTCGCGGAGCGTGTTCGGTTCCTCGGGTCCGTCTCGGGAGAAGAGAAGGTCAGCGTCTATCGATCAGCGCAGTTTCTCGTGGTGCCTTCGCGATCCGAGCCCTTCGCGAACGTGATTCTCGAAGGCCTCGCGAGCGGGATTCCGATCGTCGCTTCGGCGGTCGGCGGAAACACGCAGCTCGTCGTCCCGGGGCAGCACGGAGAGCTGTTTCCCTCGGAAGATCACGAGGCGCTCGCGAACGAGCTTCGCCGGCTTTTCGATGACCCCGGGCACCTCGCGAAGCTGCGAAGCGCCGTCCCTGAATTCGTTGCGGACTTCGCGTGGTCGCGCACCGCGGAGCGGTATCTCGATCTCTACCGCGAGCTCGTCGAGTCCTAGTCGCCCGTTGAACGAATCGCCTCGCTTGTCCACTCGAAGCACTCTTTCAACGGGCTTCGTCGGTTTGAGTCTTCGGATCGTCGAGCGGCAGCGAGTTGACGCGTTTCATATCGATAGCGACATTGCGGCATTTCTCGATCGCCTTGGCGTAGAACGCCTCTTTGATCTCTTCGCGCCTCAGCCGGTGCAGGGAGCGGATGATGTCTCCGCGCCTCGTCTGGTCGAGCGTGCCCTTCGATTCGCGCCGGGCGAGGAGGCGGATGACGTAGTGTCCGTTTTCCGTCGTGACGATCGGTCCGAAGTCTCCGGTCTTCTCGATCGCGAAGATCGCGTCGACGAGCTTCAGCCCCCAGCGCCGGCTCGGCGGATTTTTCGCGATCCAGCCGATGTCGCCGCCGTGATCCTTGCTGCCATCGTCGGAGTACGCCGCTGCGACCGTGCCGAAGTCCTTGACCTCGGCAGGAAGCTTGCGCGCTTCGGCGAGAGCCTGCTGTGCGCGCGCGAGTTTCTGCTGGCGCGTCGCGTCGTCGGCGTTCGGCGGCAGACGGACCTCGATGAGAGCGGCTTGAACCATCTCGGGCCGGCGATAGTTCGCCTTGTGCTTGTCGAAGTAGGCCTGGACCTCCTCGTCCGTGACGTGAATCGCATCGTAGCGTTTTTGGAGCTCGCGCTCCTCGTACACCGAAACGACGAGCTTCTGAAGTCGACTGACGACCTCGGGGTCCTTGTCGTAGTCCTTCGCGAGCGCGCGGGAAAGTAGCGCACGGTAGCGCACGAGATCCTCGATGACCTCCTTGCGCATCTCAGGAGTGTCGGTCGGACCGGTGGAGGTCGCCGCTCGTTTCTTCATTTCGGCGCGGAAGTGCTCTTCGGAGACCTCGAAGCCGTCGACGACGGCGAGAGCGTTCGGATCGCCCCCGTTCGAGCTCGCGGAGCCGTTACAGGAGGCGAAGACCGCGACGAGCGCGGCGGCAAAGAGGGCGAACGTGGGGGCGAATGGCAGCGATTTCATGGTCATCGAGTTTCAACGGCCTATCAGGCGTGCTTGATCTCTCGGAAGTCTACAACGATCATCGGTCGGGCACACCAGTAGGGGAGGAAAGATCGTGCGGCGAACCTTCGAAGAGCTTTCTCGGCACTTGGTGTACGTGCTGACCGTGATTCTGTCGAGTGTCACAGTGACTGCGGAGGAGCCGGAAGGCAAGCCGGGCCCGGCGCTCGAGGTCGGTTCCGCGGCGAAGGCCTTCGCCTGCGATGACAAGATGGTCATCGCAGGCGGCATCGGCCCCGCTGGCTCGGGTGGGCAGGAGGGACGGCTGGGCGCGTCGGCGACGGTCATTCGCGTCGGCGGCGAGCGGGTCGCCGTCGTCGCGTGTGACATCCTGATGATGCGTCGAGACTACTTCGACCAGGCGCTCCGCACGATCGAGAAGGACACGGGCATCCCGTTCGCGAACGTCCTCGTCAACGCGACGCACACGCATCACGCTCCGTCGACGGTCCGAGTCCACGGGTACGATCGCATCGAGTCGTTCTGTGCGCACGTGCGCGACCAGATCGTCGCCGCGGTCAAGGAGGCGGACGAGCGCGCGAAGAAGTCGGGGCCGATCGAGTTCCGCTTCGCGCTCGGGCACGAGTCGTCGGTGGGCCAGAACAGTCGACTGCTCCTCGACGACGGGATGATCCACTGGATCGGTGATCGCCGTGGTGCCGTCCGTCCGACGGGCCCCTTCGATCCGCAGTTGCCCGTCTTCGGATTCAAGCGCCATACGGGTGGATACGAAGCCGTTTGGTTCAATCATTCGACACACGCGATCGGCACGATCCGTCCCGGCGTGCGCTCGCCGACTTTCTACGGACTCGCGGCGCAGGCGCTCGAGAAGGAGCTCGGCGGCACGGTCACGTTCATCTCCGGAGCGTTCGGCTCGACGCACAACCTGACGCTCGACTGTCGCGAGATGACGCATCGGATGTCGGCGGCTGTCCGGGACGCGCTCGACCGTGCCGAGCCGCGGGCGCTCCGCTCCGCGCGGTCGATCAAGCGGGAGTATCCGATCCGCGTGCGGCACTTCGACGAAATGCGGGAAGATCATGCCGTCTCGAAGTACTGCAAGAAGTACATGGGCGGCGACCCGAGTTACTGCATCGAGGTTTTCCGAAAGATGCGCAAGGAGCTCGCCGCGAGCCAAGGGAAGACCCGCAAGACGTGGCTTCAGGCGATGCGCGTGGGGGACGTCGCCATCGTCGGAGTACCTGGAGAGCTCTTCACCTCGCTCGGTCTCGAGATCAAGCGACGCTCGCCGTTTCGCTACACGTACGTCGCCGGGGCCGCGAACGACTACATCGGGTACATCCCGGACGAGCGCGCGTACGAGCTCGGCGGCTATCAGGTGTGGACGGGCTTTCACAGCTTCGTCGCAAAGGGCACGGGCGAGGCGATGGTCGAGGAGGCCGTCAAGATGCTCGAGGAGCTCAAAGCGAAGTGAGCCGAGACATTCACTCGCGCTTGCGTGTCGCCCTCCTCACGGTCGTCTCGGGGTTGATCTTTGGATTGGGTCTATGGCTCTTCGGGGCCGAACGAAACGGTGATGAAGACCGGGAGGCGATCGTGGGGCTTCGTGACGAGGCGCTCGAGGCCTTTGCCGGCGGTCGAAGAAAGGATGCGCTTCGCGCGGTCGACGCCTGCCTCGAGAAAGGCGACTTTCCGAGCGGTGAGTTTTGGTCGCGTCTGGACTCGCTCGCGATCTGTCGAGACTTGCTCGACGTGACGGGAGGGCTGCGTGACTTCGAGCGACTCGAGCGGATCGGTGTCGAGTTAGCGAAACGATGGCCCGAGCTTCCGGACGGGCACGCCGCGGCGGGGCGGGCAGCCCACGCAATGGGGCAGCTCGATCTCGCGCGAGATTCGTTCGAGCGTGTGATTCTGCTCAGCGCCTCTGCGGAGAAGCTCCTGTCGGCGGCGCGTGTCGAGCTCGCGACCGTCTTGCGAAAGTCCGGCGACGTCTCGAATGCGATCGACGAGGTGATCCGCGTCCTGCTCGAGGATCCGTATTCGCGTCGAGGCTACCTCGAGCTCGGCGCCTGCCTCGAGGCGTGTGGCGCGGCGACCGCGAGAAAGCTCTTCGAGCTGGCGCGTCAGCTCGAGCCTGCGGACGCGGAAGAGCGAAAGGCCGATCAGCTCGCGAAGAGTGGGAAGGCCGAGCTCGCAGCGCGGCACCGAGCTCGTGCAGAGAGTCTGCGAGGACGCTTTCTCTCGGCTCGGCGGATCCTGGAAGACGCCGCCGAAGTCTCGGCCGGTGGTGCCGTGTTCCTCGTCGAGCATCTCGTCGACTCGTGGCGAGCGAGCGAGGCGACCACGGTGCTGGAGGGCCTCGCTTTGTCGCTCGGAGCAGATCATCCAGACGTCGTCGGTTGGCGCGCGATCCAGCGAGCCCGATCGGGTGAGCCCGGTGAGGGGGTACGCGGTCTGCTCAGTCTCTTGAAACGATCACCCGCCTCGGCGCGCATCTGGGGCGGCCGGCTCGCCGAGATCGTCGCGATCGACCTCGGTCGTCCGGACAAGGCCTTGCCATGGCTCGAGATGCTCGGTCCGCGGGGCGATCTCCGAGCGCGAGAGCTCGCGGCGAGGATTTACCTCGATCTCGACCGGCCTCGCGAGGCGGCACGCCTTTTTTCCAGGGGGGCATCGACCTCTCGATCCGACCTCGCAGATCTTCTCTGCTTGCGTGCACGTCTATTGATCGATGATGTTCCTTCCGGAGTCGAGAAGCGGCTCGCACGATTCGCGACGACAGCGACGTCGCGACCGGAGTACGAGATGGCTCGTGCCGCATGGCTCGCGGAGTCCGGCAGGCCCGCCAGTGAGATTCAGGACGCGAAACGCCGCGCTCGCCATCTCGAACAGACACGCGGCGAGGCTCGTGCCGAGCTGATCCGGGCGAGCTCGCTGAGCGGGGAGGAGGCGGAGCGAGCGTTCATCGCTGCCGCCGGTCTCTTCCAGAAGATCGACGCACGCGAGGAGTCGATTCGCGCGCTCCGCATCGCGACCGCGATTCGGAGAGCCTCGGCGGAGGTTTGGAAGCAGGTCGCGGCTCGGCTCGATCGTGACGAAGAGGTGTTCTTGTGGCTCGAGGCTCGTCGCGAGGCGCGGATCGATGTCGACGCAAGTGATGAGGAGATCGAACGAGACGTTCGAGAGCGTCTGCTCCGAGGCGTGGAGATTCCGAAGCTCCGCACCGCTCCGGCACCGGCGGTCGTCTCGAAGTCTGCTGACGGGGAGGCCGAGTGGCCGGGCCGTGTTCGATTCACGGACGTCTCGAGCTCGAGCGGTATCGACTTTCGACACGTTGCGGGCTCGGCGGAGAAGGATTTCATCATCGGAATCAACGGAGGAGGTGTCGCTCTCTTCGACTACGACCGCGACGGTCTGACGGACGTCTTTCTCGTCAACGGCTCGACGCTCGAGCCGAGCCCGCAGCGGCCGACCGATCGGCTCTACCGCAACCTCGGAGATCTACGCTTCGAGGATGTCACCGAGGCGGCCGGACTGATCGAGTCATCGTGGGGTTGTGGGGCGATCTCCGCGGATTACG
>CAYZGY010000137.1:0-13023 GCA_964478085.1 uncultured Planctomycetia bacterium | reverse complement strand
CATCGTATTCTACCTGCTCCTCGTCGGACCGGGCCTCTACTTCTTCCTCAAGCGCAAGCAGAAGCTGCCGTCGATCATCTGGGTCGAGCCGGTCGTCATCGTCGTCTACGTCGGTGTCATCTTCGCGATGGGCTACCTGACGAAGGGATACCTGACGAAGACGCGTCTCGTGACGTTTTTCCATCAGCGCGAGGGCGAGTCGTTCGCGCTGCGCGACAGCTGGATGAGCATCTTTTCGGCCGACGATGTCGAGTACTTCATCCAGGCCGACCGAGGCGAACTCTTCGCTCCGGTCTTCGCCAACGCCAACGAGGTCCTCGAGTTCTCGCTCCAACAGGGACAAGGCAACGTCGCGGCGACGGAGGAGAGCGAAGCGGCAGAGGATCGCAATCTCTCGCTCCAGGGCTACAAGCTCGACCTCTGGCAGATGGGCGTCCTGATGAACGCGGGCATCGAGACCGTCGACGGTCGCATCTCGGTCGAGCCGCTCGAAGCCGCCGAGGGCGCGTCGACGCTCCAGTTCCGCATACGCAACACCTTGCCGTGGAGGATTCGCGCGGGGCGGTTCTACGTGCGCAACGCGCGCGAGTCGTGGGCCGCGGGGCGCGAGATCGAGATTTCGAAGATCGAGAGCAACGGGGCTCAGATCATCGAGGTGAGCTCGTCGACGCCGAGTACCGCGTTCCGAGATCCCGACGACGAGGACGATGATGTCGAGAAGGACCTGCCCGACGAGGTCGTCGAGGCGTTCACCGCTCTGCGTGACAAGGGGCTCGCGAAACACTCCCAAGCGCGCATGCGCCTCTGGGTTCTCCTCGAGCGCGACGTGGAGGATTTCCGCGTCGATCGCGAGACCAACGTCACTCACAAATACGACTTCTACGTGCTCTACGGATCGTGATTCGTAGCGCACCGAGGCCCGTATGACCGTCACCGAAGACCTGATCACTCGTCCGACCAATGCCGGGAGGCCCCTCGTCGAGGTGCGCAACCTGACGAAGGACTACGGCGAGAAGTTCGCCGTTCGCGGCATCTCGTTCACGGTTCAGGAGGGCGAGATCTTCGGATTCATCGGACCGAACGGCGCCGGAAAGACCACGACGATCAAGATCCTCTCGACGCTGCTCGAGCCGACCTCTGGCGAGGTCTTCGTCGACGGGCTCTGCGTTCGCAACGACACGGAGGAGGTGCGCAAGCGCATCGGCTACATGCCCGACTCCTTCGGCGTCTACGACGGACTGACGGTCGAGGAGTACCTCGAGTTTTTCGCCGGGGCTTACCGGCTGGCGCCGCGCACGCGCAAGTCGACGATCGAGGGCGTCATGGAGCTCACGGATCTCGCCAAGCTGCGTGATCGCATGGTCTCCGGGCTGTCGAAGGGAATGAAGCAGCGTCTCTGTCTCGCGAAGACGCTGATCCACAATCCGAAGCTGCTGATTCTCGACGAGCCCGCCTCGGCTCTCGATCCGCGTGCGCGTATCGAGCTGCGCGTGCTCCTCAAGGAGCTTCGCGAGATGGGCAAGACGATCCTGATCTCGAGCCACATTCTCACCGAGCTCTCGGATCTGTGCACCTCCGTCGGCATCATCGAGCAAGGCCAGATCGTCGAGTCCGGCACGATCGAGTCGCTGACGAACGAAAAGGGCCGCGCGGACCAGGTCGAGGTGACGTTCCACGACGAGCGTCCGGATGCCGAGGGGCTGCTTCAGCTCAGCGGGCACGTCAGCGAAGTGAAGTCGAGCGGCCGCAAGGTCACGTTTCATTACGACGGGCCGCCCGAGGAGTTCTACAAGATTATCAAGCTATTCACCGACAACGGTGTCCCGCTTCTCTCCGTGCAGCACGAGACGGTCGATCTCGAGAATCTGTTCATGGAGTTGACGCGCGGAGACGTGCAGTAGGGCGGCGGGAGAGACCGAAGCGACGAAGATGGCGGACGGAACGATGCAGTCGGCGGAGCGCGGCCAGGGGACGCGTGTCCCGTTCATGAGCGCAAAGATGCCGACGCTTTACTCTTGGCTCGGCAACATGGGTTGGCCGATCCTCCTCAAGCAGCTGAGGATCAACTTCCGCCGCAATCGGTTTTTCATCGCTCACTTCCTCAGCCTGCTCGTCCTCGGCTGTATTCTCATCGTCGTCATCGCGACACAGACGACGAATCCGAGCACGACACCGTCCCAGGTCGGTCAGACGGTCTTCGCGTGGTTCCTCGGAATCCAGTCGCTGATCGTCCTGGTCTTGTTCCCCGTCTTCGGCTCGACGGGTTTCACGGAGGAGAAGTCGAACCTCTCCTACGATTTCCTGTTGATCAGTACGCTCAAGCCGAGAGAGATCGTCTGGGGGAAGTTCCTCTCGACGTCGCTCTACTGCCTGATGTTCCTGATCGCGACGATTCCACTCCTCTCGATCAGCTTCCTCTTCGGTGGTGTGCGACCCGCGGATGTCGTCCAAGCGTACGTCGTACTGCTCGGGGTGACGTTCTTGCTCTCGATGTTCGCGCTCTGGGTCTCGAGCCTCTGCACGTCGAACGTCCGCTCCACGATGACGGTCTACTCGTCGCTCTGCCTTCTTTTCGTGATCTTGTGGTGGTGGAGGCTCTCGGCGCTTTGGGATATCGCCGGCGAGTACTCGGAGGGTCGCAACCTGCTGCGCGCCGCGGAGGATTACCTCGGCGGCTTCGTCACCGACATCTCGCTGATCGTGGCGACGGCCATCATCGACGCGGTGGCGCTTTTCACGTACCTCTTCCTCTTCACGACGAATCGCGTGCGTCCGCTGACGGACGATCGCACCTCGCGCGTCCGCCTCTTCACGTGCCTTTACTTGCCGTTGCGGCTCTTCCTCTCGATCGCGAAGGATTTCGAGGGCATCTTCGATCCGAACTTCGTCACGAGCGAGGCGTTCGTCCAGGACGTGATGGTGGTCACCTTCGGGTTCGCAGCGGTTCTTCTCCTCCTGGTCGCGCTGATCTTCCCGACCGAGGATGCGAACATTTCGCGGCGCGTCTGCGAGAAGGTTCAGGGCTGGGGGCAGAAGGGAGCGTTCCTGCGCATCTTCGCTCCTGGGCCGTTCGCGGGCTTCATCTTCACGTCGCTCGTCTCGATCACCGTCTGCCTCGTGATCTACTGGACCTTCTTCGGTTTCCTCGCGCAGGACGTCGGCCAGGTCTACGAGTACACGGTTCACCAGGTGCTCGTGACGTTGCCGATCTACATCGCGGCGTTCTCGAGTCTCGGCTTCCTGCTCTCGGTATCGAATTTCACGCCGCTCTACTCGCGGCTCACGGTCGTGTTCGTGTTCATCATCTCGCTGCTGCTGCCGATGATCTTCTGGCTCGTGCAGCTGGCCGACCGTTTCTACTACTTCTACTACATCTCTCCGATCGTCCTCTGGAAATCGCTCGCCCCCGACCAGCTCGAGGCGCCGCTCGCCGAGGAGGACGAGATCAGCTACCAGCTCTGGGGGATTCCGATCATCACGATCTCGAAGATCGTCTTCGGCGCTGCGACCTTCATTTTCATGGCCGCCGGCATCTGGATCGCGAAGGGATCGGGCATGACGCTTTGGAGCTACCGCTTCAGCGAGCCGAAGATCGACGCCGACGCCCTCGAGCCGATCGAGTCGAAGGAGCCCGAGGCGGGCGGCTCGGCGCCGAGCGACGGCAGCCCGGCCGAGGGGTCTGGGAGCAGCTCGCCTGACGACAGCGCATCGCCGGCTGAAGGTGACACACGAAGATCTGGCGGCGACCTGGGACTTTAGGGAGCCTAATCGTCCGTCGGTTCGACGATGACGAGATCAGCGCCCGCAGCGACGACCTGGCCGACCTCGACGTGGAGTGTGCGGACCGTTCCGTCGCGACTCGCGCGGACCTCGTTCTCCATCTTCATCGCCTCGAGCGTCAGTATCGTCTCGCCGGCCTGAACCGGGTCGTCGGGCGCTTTGAAGATCTGTCGGATGATCCCCGGAATCTGGCTGCGCAGCGTTTCGGGACCACGTCCCTTGGTGAGTGGCCGGACGCGTCGCGAAAGCGCTTCGCGTGAGCTCTCGACAGTCGCCCGGACGATGCGGCCGTCGAGGAGGAAGATCATCGATCCCTCCGCTCGCTCGGCTGCGGGAGCGGGGACGGGGCGCAGGCGCAGGGCTCGCGAGCCGATGAGCACCTCGATCTCGCCGTCGAGCTTTCCGGGTCCGACCGCGACCTCCTCACCGTCGACACGAACTCGCTCGCCGTCGATCTCGACGGTGAGCTCGCGATCTGCGATGTGGACTCGGTACTTCACGGGGCTGGAAGATTATCGGGCCGTCGGCTATGGGAGGAGGCGTACGTCGCTTCTTCGATCTCTTCGTCGGCTGAACTGGCGAGAATCCTGAGTTCGGGCCGTTGCAAGCGAGCCTTGGGAGCCGATCATCAACAGTAGAGCCTATGAACCCCTTTCTGGAAGCAGCGATTCGAGAAGCGCGCGAGCCTATGCGGGCCGGACGCGGCGGCCCTTTCGGCGCCGTCGTCGTCCAGGACGGGAAGATCGTCGGACGTGGTCACAACTGCGTCACCTCGGCGAAGGATCCGACCGCCCACGCGGAGGTCGTCGCGATTCGCGCGGCGTGCCGCGCGCTCGATGTCTTCCACCTCGAAGGCTGCGAGCTCTACACGAGCTGCGAGCCCTGCCCGATGTGCCTCGGCGCGGCATACTGGGCCCACGTCGAACGGATCGTCTACGCGGCGACGCGTGAAGATGCCGCTCGCGCGGGATTCGACGATTCGATGATCTACTCGGAGATCGCGCTCCCGCTCGCGGAGCGGAGCATCCCGATGGTGTCGATGGATCGTACGGCCGCGGTGAATCTCTTCGACGAGTGGCGCGAGCTCGAAGGCCGCATCGACTACTGAGTTGCCATGCGCTGGACGCGCTCGACGATGCGCATGAACCGGATGCTGAGGGCGATTCTGCTGGTGAAGGTCGGCGGATGTCGAGATGACGTCACGACGCGGCGATGCGCCGTGTGACTCGAGCGTAGCGTCGCCCCGGCCCTCGAGGAATCTACGTATCTTTCGATACTCATTCGTCGAAATGGGTACGCCATTGTACGCTTGTCTCGGGTGGGTAAATCATTTGGGGGAGGTGTCGAGGCGGGTCCATCGGCGCGACGGGTTTACGCTCGTCGAGACCTTCGACGGTGTGACTTTCGAGGCGGGCTCCTTGACCACGAATCAGTTCGCGGAGGTCGTCGTCGAGGCCGGGAAGGACCCGCCTGATCCTGTCGAGATTCTGCCCGGAAACGTGAAAGCCGAGAAGCTCTCGTCGTACCTCGTCCGCGTGACGATTCGCGTCGAGTGGGAGAGTCCTGCGCGAGGCGATCAGGGCTACGAGGTGACGACGATGGTTTCCGACGACCGGCTCAACGTGATGGTCGAGCCCTGAGAGGCCCGTAAGCGACCGTATCTGGATTGCCCGAGCGCCCCGCGTCTGATAGAACGCTCGTCATGTCGACAGCGCTGCGCCCTTTGATGTCCGTTCTCGTTTTCCTGCCCGTGGCCCTCACAGCGGTATCGTGCTCGACCTACGAACGCGAATGGCAGGAGCGGCTGCGCGTCGACGCGTCGCCCGACTCCTTCCAGGGCTGCTGGGAGGGCACGTGGCTCAGTCACCACAATGCCCACACGGGCGGCTTGCGGGCGATCATCACGCCGCTCGGCGGCGATCAGTATGAGGTGAGCTACCACGCGACGTACGGCCTGCTCGGTCTTCCGCTCACCTTCGAGTACTCGCTGCCGGTCACGGTCTCACGCGAGGCCGACGGCACGCTCCTCTTCACGGGGTCGGCCGACCTCGGCACGATGGGGGGCGGCGTCTACGAGTACGAAGGGACGTGTCGAGACGGGCACTTCCAGAGCACCTACAAGGCCTCGATCGACCACGGCATCTTCGAGATGCGTCCGGCGGTGCGACCAGAGCGTAGCCCGCAGTGAGCTGATCGCGTAGCAAGTAAGAGCTCACTCGCTGACGCGGCGCCACCTCGAACGACTGACGGGGGGCACGGCGCTCTCGCTCGGCGCCTCCGTCGACGAGTTGCGCGCGTACGCGAAAGCGGCTGCGAGCGCCGTCTCCGTCTCGGCGTCGAGATCTGCGAGGAGAAAGCGCTCGTCCTCGAGCTTTTGCGCGAGGTACTGGCAGTGATAGTCTCCGCGTCGAAAGCCTTCGTCCTCGAGCACGGCGACTCCGACGGGAATCGTCGTCGCGACGCCCTCGACGACCATCTCGGTCAATGCCGTGTGGAGCTTGGCGAGCGCTGCTTCTCGAGTCGGCGCGTAGGCGATGACCTTCGCGATCAGGGGATCGTAGTACGGCGTGATCTCCGTTCCGGGCACGAGCGCGGTATCGATGCGCAAGCCTGGTGCGTGCGGAAGGTGGACGGCTCCGAGCTCGCCGGTCGATGGCAGGAACCGATCGAGCGGATCCTCAGCGTTGACGCGAAACTCGATCGCGGCGCCGCGCGCAGGCACGATCGCTGCGTCGACGGATTCAGTGGGAAGCTCCGCGCCTTCGGCGACGTCGACCTGCATTCCGACGAGGTCGACCCCCGAGACCTCTTCCGTGATCGGATGCTCGACCTGGATGCGCGTGTTGATCTCGAGGAAGAAGAGCTCCCCTTCCTTCGAGAGCAGGAACTCGAAGGTTCCGGCGCTGCGATAGCTTGTCGCGCGCACGGCTTCGCGCGTCGCCTGGAAGAGGCGCTCGCGGATCTTGTCGTCGACGACGGTGCAGGGAGTCTCTTCGACGAGCTTCTGCAGCCGTCGCTGAATCGAACAATCGCGTTCCTGGAAGAGCCGCACGCCGCCGCGCCCATCCCCGAGAACCTGCACCTCGACGTGGCGCGCGCCTTCGACGTAGCGCTCGGCGAAGAGGAGAGGCGATCCGAAGGAGTTCTGCGCCTCGGAGCTCGCGAGCCCGAACGCGCCTTCGAGCTCACCCGGCTCTCGAACGATGCGAATCCCCTTGCCGCCGCCACCGGCCGCGGCTTTGAGGAGCAGCGGATATCCGATCCGCTCTGCCGTCTTGTGTGCCTCCTCGATGCTCGAGATCGCGTCGTCGTTCCCGGGGACGGGACCGATGCCGGATTTCGCGAGCACCTGCCGCGCCGCGAGCTTGTCGCCGAGCTGCGCGAGCTGGTCGGGCGTGGGGCCGAGAAACACGAGCCCCGCGTCCTCGACGGCAAGTGCGAAGTCGGTGCGCTCGGAGAGGAATCCGTAGCCCGGGTGAACGGCGTCCGCGTCGACGTGCTTCGCCGCGGCGATGATCTTGTCGATGTCGAGGTAGCTCTCGGTCGCAGCCGAGCCACCGAGCGGAACCGCGCCCGTCGCCAGCCGGACGGCGAGAGAGTCTCGGTCGGGATCCGACACGACGACGTAGGAGTCGATGTCGCGCTCGCCGAGTGTTCGGATCACACGCGTAGCGATCTCTCCGCGGTTCGCGACGAGCACTCGGCGAATGGATCGCGTCTTCGGGCTACTCACAGCGGCAAGTTCCCGTGCTTCTTCGGCGGCAGCTTCTGCCGCTTCTCTGCGAGGAGTGACAGGGCACGGATGAGGCGAGCACGTGTCTTGCGCGGCTCGATGATCTCGTCGATATAGCCACGCCGCGCGGCCGCGATCGGGTTCGCGAAAGTCTCGCGGTACTCTTCGACGAGTCGCTCTTCCTCGCTCGCGGGATCGCCGGCGGCCGCGATCTCGCGACGGAAGATGATCTCGACGGCACCACTCGCTCCCATGACCGCGATCTCCGCGTTTGGCCACGCGAGGTTGAGGTCGCCCCGGATGTGCTTCGATCCCATGACGTCGTACGCGCCGCCATAGGCCTTGCGCGTGATGACCGTGAGCTTCGGCACGGTCGCCTCGCAGTAGGCGAAGAGCAGCTTGGCGCCGTGGCGGATGATTCCGTGGTGCTCTTGATCCGTACCGGGAAGGAAGCCGGGCACGTCGACGAAGGTGACGATCGGAATCTCGAAAGCGTCACAGAATCGAATGAAGCGCGCGGCCTTGACGCTCGCGTCGATGTCGAGCGTGCCGGCGAGCATCGCGGGCTGATTCGCGATCAGCCCGACGCTGCGACCGCCGAGTCGCGCGAAGCCGACGACGATGTTGCGTGCGAAGTCTCGGTGCACCTCGAAGACCTTGCCGTGGTCGACGATCTCTCGCAGGAGGTCGTGCACGTCGTACGGACGTCCGGAATCCTCGGGGATCAACGTATCGAGTATCGGTGACTCGCGTCCAGGATCGTCGGCGTCTCGACCCTCTGCCGAAAGAGCCGGCGGATCGGACTGATTGTTGTCGGGAAGGTACGAGAGCAGCTCGCGAATCGCCTCGAGCGACGAGGCCTCGTCCGAATGGACGAAGTGAGCAACGCCACTCTTCGTCGCGTGCGTGTTCGCGCCGCCGAGCTCCTCGTGGCTGACCTCCTCGTGCGTCACGGTTTTGACGACGTTCGGTCCGGTCACGTACATGTAGCTCGTTCCGTCGACCATGAACACGAAGTCCGTGATCGCGGGAGAGTACACGGCGCCGCCAGCGCAAGGACCGAGAATCGCCGAGATCTGCGGAACGACGCCCGACGCGACGGTGTTGCGATAGAAGATCTCCGCGTAGCCGCCGAGACTGTCGACGCCTTCCTGAATGCGCGCTCCGCCAGAGTCGTTGAGGCCGATGATCGGCTTGCCGACGTTGAGCGCCTGGTCCATCAGTTTCGTGATCTTGCGGGCGTTCGTCTCCGAGAGACTGCCGCCGAGGACGGTGAAGTCCTGCGAGAAGACGAAGACCTCTCGGCCGTCGATGCGCCCGTGACCCGTGACGACTCCGTCGCCCGGGTACTTGCGCTCATCCATGCCGAAATCGGTCGCACGGTGCTCGACGAGCATGTCGAGCTCGACGAAGCTGTCCTCGTCGAGGAGGAGCTCGATGCGCTCGCGTGCCGTGAGCTTGCCCTTCGCGTGTTGCGCCGCGACGCGGTCCTGGCCGCCGCCTTCGAGCGCGGCTTCGCGCAGCTCCTCGAGGCGATCTTGGCCGGTGCGGGTGGTTTCGTTCTCCGAGGTCATCGTATCACTCTTATCGGTGGAAACGATCTCGGCGGTGGAGCGCTTCTGCGGATCGGGCGAGTCGATCGCTTATTCGGAACTTGATCTTGCGTCGCGAGGCTGCGTGAACTCGAACAGCGTGCCGCCGGAGCCACGCGGATGGACGAAGAAGACCTCGCTGTCGTGACTCCCGGGGCTCGGGCCGTCGCCGAGCACGGGAAGGCCCGCGGCTCGAAGTCGCGAGAAGGTCTCCGCGATCGGGCTTCCGTCGATGCGCAGCGCGATGTGGTGCACGGCCTGCTGGCGTCGCTCGAGGAAACCGTGGATCGAGCTGTCATCCTCTGTCGACTCGAAGAGCTCGATGCGCGTTCCGCCGAGATCGAAAAACGAGACCCGAACCTTCTCGCTCGGAACTACCTCGATCTCCGAGGGCTCGACCCCGAGCAGCTTTTCGAATCGCTCGCGTGCTTCTTGAAGATCGGTCACGGCGATGCCGATGTGGTCGACGCTCAGCTTCTCAGCTCTACCAGGCCCGTTTCCGCTCATCGCGTCTTCCTCGATCTCCCAGATCTCCCAACCAAGAACCCGACTCCGCGAACTCCCGAGCCGCACTCGAGCATAGCGACGAACAGCCTGTTGAAGAAGTGCTTCGAGTGGACAAGCGAGACGATTCGCCGCGTCGTGACGTCCTCACGACGTCCGTCGATCAACGACATCCGTATCTCGATCGACCTCCATTCAACGACCTCACGACCTCACGACCTCACGACCTCACGACCTCACGACCTCCCCCTCGAGAAACTCGACGATGTCCTGCGTCGAAGATCCCGGACTGAAAATCCGTCGAAACCCGATCGCGATGAGCTCCGCATGATCTTCGGGCGGGATCGTCCCGCCCGCAAACAGCACGACGCGATCGAGATCGACACCGCGTTCGCGCAGCGCTTCCGTGATCGCGGGAAAGAGCGTCGGGTAGGCACCCGACAGATTGGAGATACCGATCGCGTCGACGTCCTCCTGAAGCGCGGCCTGCGCGATACCGGCGGGCGTCGCGCGAATGCCCGAGTAGATCACTTCCATGCCCGCGTCGCGCAGCGAGCGCAGCACGACCTTGACGCCACGATCGTGGCCGTCGAGGCCGGGCTTTGCAAGCAACACGCGAATGGCTCTCGAAGATTCGCTCATTCGAGGTGCTCTCCAAAGACTTCCGCGAGGACGCGACTCATCTCGCCGAGCGTCGCGCCGCCCTCGGCAGCAGTGACCATCCCCTCGACGAGGTTCTCGTCCGACCGCGCTCGTTCGCGCAAGTTGCGCAGCGCCTCTTCGACTCGCGACGCGTCGCGCGTTCCCTTGAACGATCGAATCTTCTCTACGCGCTCTCGCTCTGCCGCGGCGTCGACCTTCTGGGCTGCGGGCACCGGGTCGTCGTCCTCCTCGCGAAAGCAATTGACGCCGACGACTGTCGTCTCGCCTGACTCGAAACGTCGTTGGTGCCGGTAGGCCTGCTCTTCGATGATCGACTGTTGAAAGCCCTTCTCCGCCGCGGAGACCGCACCGCCTTGCGCATCGACCTCGGCGATGAGCTCGACCGCCTTCGCTTCGAGCGCATCGGTCAGCTCTTCGATGAGTGGACAGCCCCCGAGCGGATCGGCGACGTCGGCGACGCCCGACTCGTGCGCGAGGATCTGCTGCGTCCGCAGTGCCGTGCGCACCGACTGACGCGTCGGAAGGCCGAGCGCTTCGTCCATTCCGTTCGTGTGGAGTGACTGTGTACCGCCGAGCACCGCCGCGAGCGCTTGGATCGTCACGCGGACGACGTTGTTCTCGGGCTCCTGGTAGGTCAGAGTCGAGCCGGCCGTCTGCGTGTGGAAGCGCAGCCGGGCACACTTCGGATCCTCGAGACCGAAGCGCTCACGAACGATCCTCGCCCAGAGGCGGCGACCGGCGCGAAACTTGGCGATCTCCTCGAACAGGTTGTTGTGCGAGTTCCAAAAGAACGAGACACGACGCCCGAGATACTCGAGATCGACGCCCGCTGCACGCGCTTCCTCGAAGTACGCGATCGCGTTCGAGAGCGTCAAGCCGAGCTCCTCCGACGCCGTGCAGCCCGCTTCCCGCATGTGGTAGCCGCTGACACTGATCGGGTTCCACCGCGGCAAGTGCTCGCTCGCGTAGTGGAGAATGTCCGTGACGAGCCGGAGCGAAGGACGCGGCGGAAAGCGGTACGTCTTCCGCGTGATGAACTCCTTGAGCATGTCGTTCTGCAGCGTGCCGCGCAGCGCATCGAGCGCGACGCCTCGACGCTTCGCGAGGGCGACGTAGAACGCGAGGAGGATCGCCGCCGTCGAGTTGATCGTCATCGACACGCTGACGCGATCGAGCGGGATCTCTCGGAAGAGCTCGTCGATGTCATCGAGGGTCGAGATCGGCACCCCGACCTTGCCGACCTCGCCGAGCGCGACGGGGTCGTCCGAGTCGAAGCCGATCTGCGTCGGCAGGTCGAACGCGACCGAGAGTCCGGTCTGCCCTTGCTCGAGGAGGTAGCGGTAGCGCTCGTTGGTCTGCGCGGCCGTGCCGAAGCCCGCGTACTGGCGGAAGGTCCAGAGGCGGTCGCGGTACATGCGCTCGTGGACGCCGCGAGTGAACGGGTACTCGCCCGGAGCTTCGAGCTCGGGAACATCCGTCGTGACCGGCAGCTCGATGCCGCTCGTAGTTCGACGCTTATCGCTCATAGGTCACCTCCCCAGCGATGATCTCGTGCCGAACACCATCGTCATCATCGACGAGCAGCTCTCCGCGAATACCAAGTCCGGCAACCGTTCCGTGAAGGAGGGGCGGCTGGGCCTGACGCACCTCGACGCGTCGTCCTCGATGAGCGAGGCTCTCGTCGACGAGTGAGCCGAGCGCTTCGCCCGCCTGAAAGCGCGAGTAGACCGAAGAGAGCTTTGCGAGGATGCGCTCCGCAAGTGACCGAGCGAAGTCCCCGGCGTCGCCGCCATCGAACGCGCCGAGCTCGGCGAGGCAGATCGATCGACCTTCGAGGTCGCTCGGCTCTTCGCGTCGGCTCTTTGCCGGCTGGAGATCGATATTGATACCGAGCCCGAGCGCGACCCAGGCATCGTCGCGCTGCCCGCGCACCTCGGCGAGGATGCCGCAGAGCTTGCGATCGAGGGCGTAGAGATCGTTCGGCCAATAGAGCTCCGCTTGCGTCGCGCCGATCTCGTGAAGCGCCGAGCGCACGGCCATGCCGCCGATGAGCGAGATGCCGCTCCACGTCTCGCGGGGGCATTCCGGTCGCAGCAGCGTCGTCATCCACAGGCCGGCATCGTCGGGGCTCCACCAGGAGTTCGAGCCGCGTCCGCGCCCACGCGACTGCTGCCGCGCGATGTGGGTCGTCCCTTCAGGCGCACCTTCCGCGCCAGCCGCGAGGATCGTGTCGTTAGTCGACTCGACCTCGTCGAAGGTCTCGATCAAGTAGGGGGCGCGGAGTTCTCCCATGCCGGAATTGTAGGGCGATGTGTGGGGTCTGTCTCTCGCGATGCGCGGTAGACTTCCGCTATAATCGGCGCCTTCACCCCGGCGAATTCAACAGAGACATGAAGAAAGCGACCGCGCAGCTTCTGCGGACGAAAGACGTCCTCGAGCAGACCGGCATCACGCACCAAGTTCTTTATCGGTACGTCACCCTCGGCCTCATCGAAGAGGCTGGAACGACCGAGGGCGGGCAGCGTCTCTTTCACCCGCGCGTGATCTCCCTGATCGATCGGATTCGTGGGTTGATCGACACGGGCTACTCCCTCCGTCACCTCAAGGAGATCTTCTTCAAGGAGGATCGGGTACGGAGGGCTTGTCGGGCGTCCTGACGGTACCAGAGCGCCGAGATCCGTGATGGGCGGGATCTGAGGCGGCCACTTTCTGTCATCACGACGGAAGAATGACGACTTCCAAGCAGCTGTC
>CAYZGY010000136.1:0-13033 GCA_964478085.1 uncultured Planctomycetia bacterium | reverse complement strand
GGCTGAAGAGCAGCTTCTCCTTGATAGAGGAAAAGTCGCGATCCTCGATCTGGTACTCCTGCGCCTGCTTGTTGTAGCCGTACGTGAAGAGCTTGTGCTCTCGACAGAACTCCTCGGTGAGGAACTCGTCGATGAAGGTCACGTCGTTGTGACAACGGCGAACCTCGAAGATCTTGTCGCGTCCGCGATTCTCGTTCGTGTTCCAGCTCGCCTTCTCGAGCGCGTCGTCGCAGCGCTCCCAGTCGGCGCCGTACTGGCCCTTGTCCCAACGCTCCTCGATGTCGCGGAAGAGCTCGAGCCCGACCTTGTACGGATTGAGACGACCGGGCTGCATGCCCATCGTCTTCGAGTGGTGGTCGGCGAAGTCGATGATCTCGGCGGCCGTCGCGGCCTTCTCGGTCATGATCTTCGAGTGCCAGTAGCTCGCCCAGCCCTCGTTCATGATCTTCGTCATGCCTTGGGGAGCGAAGTAGTAGGCCTCTTCGCGCACGAGCGAGAGAATGTCTCGCTGCCAGCGCTCGAGCGGCGCGTGCTCGATCATGAAGAGAAGGATGTCCTTCTGCGGCTCCTCGGGAAAGTCCTTCTGCTTCTCCAACTCGGCGAGGAGCTTTCCGCGCTCCTCCTCGAGAGCGTCAGGAGGATTGATGAAGGTGTCCATGTAGGACTTCGACTTCAGTCGCGGAGCGTGCACGTTGTGCGGCAGCGGTCGCTGATCTTCGTCGAGCTTGGCGCATCGCCGTGCGATGAACGGCGAGTGGATATCGATGAGATTGTCGAGACTGAGGCAGCAGTCGAGAAAATCCTCGACGACGTCTTGCCCGTACCGCTCGATGTAACGACGGATGCGAACTCCGTGGTTCGCGATCTCGTCCATCATCTTGCGGTTCGTCTGCGAAAACCAGTTGTTGCACTTGAAGAAGTCGGAGTGGCCATAGACGTGGGCCATGACCATCTTCTGATCGACGAAGCTGTTGCAACGCATCAGGTACGCGTAGCACGGATCATTGTTGATCACGAGCTCGTAGATCTTCTGGAGACCGTAGGCGTAGCCCTTCCGCATCTCCTCGTAGTCCATCCCGAACTTCCAATGCGGATATCGGGTCGGAAAGCCGCCGTACGCCGCGACCATGTTCATCTGGTCGTAGTCGATCATCTCGAAGATGACCTCGAAGAAATCGAGTCCGTACTCGATCGCGTACTGCCGAACCTCCTGAACGCACTCCTTGAGTTGGGGAGTGAGTTCCGTGCGGGCCGTGACTCCTCCGGTGCTCATTTTCCCTTCCCCAAGAATGTTTTGATGGAGCGGTAGATCTCGTCGCGACTGTTGATCTCGGACAGAACCATGCGCTCGTCGTCCGGAAACGTCTCGACGAGGTCCTTGATGAACTGCCCACTGCCGTAGGCGCTCTTGACTTGGCCGTAGCAGAAGACGTTCGCGACGGGCAGCAGATGCTCGCGCAGGAGCTTCATGCAGAGCGCGGTGTCTTCGCCGCCCCAGTTGTCGCCGTCCGAGAAGTGGAACGGGTAGATGTTCCACGTGTTCGGATCGTAGTCCTGCTCGATGATCTCGCTCGCAAGCACGTACGCCGACGAGATGCGCGTCCCGCCCGACTCGCGGACGTGAAAGAACGTCTCACGGTCGACCTCGCGCGCGGCGGCGTCGTGAATGATGAATCGCGTGTCAATCTCCTTGTACTGCGAGCGCAGCCAGGTGTCGATCCAGAAGCTCTCGATGCGGACGATCTCTTTCTGCTCGTTCCCCATCGATCCCGAAACGTCCATCATGTAGAGGATGACGGCGTTCGACTCGGGAACGGACTTCGGCTTCCACGCGCGGTAGCGTCGATCTTCGGGGTACGGGATGATCGCCGGTCGCTCGGGGTCGTACATGCCCGATGCGATCGTACGCTTGAGCGCCTCCTTGAATGTGCGCTTGAAGTGCCGCAGAGACTCGGGGCCGACGCGACGCACCCCCGTGTACTTGTCGGTCGTCGTGCGCGGTTCGATGTTCGGAAGCTCGAGCTCCTCGCCGAGGATCTCCGCGAGCTCGTCGAGCGAAACTTCGACCTCGAGAGGATGCTCCCCCGGTCGATCACCGGCTTCACCGGGACCCGAACCGTCCTGACCGTCGAGCGGATCGCCCGGCTCGCCATCGCCTTGCCCGACGCCACCCGACTGCTCCTCACCGAAGCGGAACTTCGGCATCTGGATCTGCGGAAGCGGGATCGACACGACGTCCTCGCCCTGTCGCCCGAGCATCTCGCCGTGCGAGATGTACTTGCGCAGGTTCTGCTTGATCTTTCCGCGAACGATCTGGCGGAAACGATTGACGTCAGGGTCGATGCGTTGCATCAGCTCTCCCCTAAAGGCCTGTTGTGGGCTCCAAACTCAACTTGAGTGTTTCGTCGATCGGTTCCTCCGGTCGACGAAGCGCTCGAGTATCGCGGCGGCTCGCCGCGACGTGAAGTCGTCTCAGCTTCGGGTCACTTGCGACGTCCGCATCGTCATCGGCGTCCAGCCAACAACGATCGACGCCCGAAAAAGACTCCTACGCCTTCTTCGTATCCCCCCGCGCGAAGATCGAAGCGACGTAATTCAAAACATCCGTCGCACTCTCCTCGTCATACCCGAAGTTCTTGATCAGACGACTCTTCACAACGTCGATCTTCTCTTGCGTCTCCTTGTCGACGACGGAAGAGACGAGACTCGTGAGCTTGATCGTGTCTTTCTGGTCTTCGAAGATCTTGAGCTCGAGCGCCTTCTGGAGGCGCGGGTTGGTGCGATAGTCGAAGACCTTGTCCTCGACGGCAAGCGCACCGATGTAGTTCATGATCTCGCGGCGGAAGTCGTCCTTGCGGCTGTCGGGAATCTCGATCTTCTCCTCGATCGAGCGCATCAGCCGCTCATCCGGCTCCTCTTCTTGGCCCGTGTACTTATTGCGGACCTTTTCCTTCTGCGTGTACGCCTTGATGTTGTCGATGTAATTGGCGCAGAGCTTCGCGATCGCCTCTTCGTCGGCGGAGATCGCACGCTGGACCTCGTTCTTGACGATGTCCTCGTACTCCTCCTTCACGACGGCGAGCAGCTCGGTGTAACGCTTGCGCTGCTCCTCGCTCGTGATGAGCGAGTGGTTCTTGAGGCCGTCCTCGAGCTCGTTGAGGACCATGAACGGGTTGATGCACGTCTGGCTCTCGTCCCCGACGAGCGCGTTCGAGATCTTGTCCTGAATGTATCGCGGCGAGATGCCGTCGAGGCCTTCGCGATCGGCCTCGTTCTGCAGCTCCTTGACGTTCTCTTCCGTGAAGCCCGGCAGCGTCTTGCCGTCGTAGAGCTTGAGCTTCTGCATCAGCGTCAGCTGCGCGTTCTTCGGAGGATCGAGACGTGTGAGCACGGCCCACATCGCTGCCATCGCGAGCGTGTGGGGAGCGATGTGCTTGCCTTTGACAGTCTCTTCGTTGAAGTCCTTCTCGTAGATCTTGATCTCGTGATTGAGCGTCGTGATGTACGGCACGTCGACCTTGACCGTACGGTCGCGGAAGGCCTCCATGAGCTCGTTGTTCTGGAGCTTGCGATACTCGGGTTCGTTCGTGTGTCCGAGGATGACCTGGTCGATGTCGGTCTGCGCGAACTTCTTCGGCTTGATGGAGTGTTCCTGGCTCGCGCCGAGGAGGTCGTAGAGGAACGCGACGTCGAGCTTGAGCACCTCGATGAACTCGAGGATGCCGCGGTTCGCGACGTGGAACTCACCGTCGAAGTTGAAAGCGCGCGGGTCGGAGTCGGATCCGTACTCGGCGATCTTGCGATAGTTGATGTCGCCCGTGAGCTCGGTCGAGTCCTGGTTCTTCTCGTCCTTGGGCTGGAACGTCCCGACACCGCGACGATCCTCCTCGGAGAGCGCGAGGCGGTAGACCTCGATGTGCTCGATCATCCGAGACCAGTCGCCCTGGTACTTCTTGAGGAGCTCGTTGTAGTAGTAGCGACAGAACGGACAGAGCGAGCCTTCGACACTGAGCGTGTACTCGGCGTCGAGCGATTCGTTGATCTCGTCGACGACCTTGTTACGCGAGCCGCCAGGCACGAGACGCAGCGGCTCCTCGTGCATCGGGCACTTGAGCGCTTCGCGCTCGCCCATGTCGTCGGGCAAGACCCACTTGAACGAGTAGAGCGCGCCCTCGGAAGTACGCGAGTAGGCCTCGAGCCCCTTCTTCATCAGACGGGCGATGGTCGACTTCGCCGAGCCGACGGGACCGTGGAGAAGAAGGACGCGCTTTTCGGTTCCGTAGCCGTACGCAGCCGACTTGAGGTGGCCGACGAGACGCTGGAGCGAATGGTCGAGACCGTAAACCGCGTCGCGGCCATCCTCGATCGGATCATCGAAGAAATTGTAGTGGACGACCTTCTCCTTCATGCGCTTGTAGTCGACGGTCCCGTAGCCGAGGATCATGTCGTACATGCGCTGGAAGGCGTTGCGCGCGACGCGCGGGTTCTCACCGACCACGTTGAGGTAGTCCGAGAATGAACCCGTCCACGAAAGGTCGCGGTAGGTCTCCAGGTCGATGGTCTTCTCGATGAGGCTGTAGATGCGGCTCGAATCGGTCATGGTGGTCTCCTCCATCGGCATCAATCGGCCGCCGATATTGGGAACTTGACCGTTTTGAGGGTTCCCCTCGGACCTTCGTCGAATATGCAGGTCCACCGGAAGAACGTTCCGGTAATACAGGCAGGTGGCGGCTCAGAAGTGCGTGCCGGGCGTCTTCTCTACTCTGATTATAGGCCTTCGAGACGCCAACTCTGCCCCCGGCTCGGCATTTCTCCGCCACCCGGGGCGAGAATCGCCGCAATGGCAACTCTCGGCCGCTCTTAGGACAGCTCAGAGGCTCCGGAGGAGGCCGGGCTTGCACCCCGGCAGGTCCTTACTCTTTCACCTCGTAGTCAGCGTCGATGATCGTCTCATCGTCCTTCTTGGCGCCAGCGTCGGCGCCTTCGCCCGCACCGGCTCCCGCCGCGCCCGGATCGCCACCAGCAGCTCCGGCACCACCGGCTCCCGCGCCGGTCGCACCGGCCGCACCGGCCTCGTGGAGCTTGGTGCCGACCTCGGCGAAGATCTTCTGGACCTCCTCGAGGTTGCCCTTGATCGAGGTGGCGTCCTCGGAGTCCTTGGCCGACTTGAGCTGGTCGACCGCGGCCTGGAGGCGGGCCTTGTCACCGTCGTCGACCTTGTCCGCGTTGTCCTCGAGGAACTTCTCGGTCTCGTGGGCGAGGTGGTCGGCGGAGTTCCTGAGGTCGACGGTCTCGCGCTTCTTCTCGTCTTCCTCAGCGTGCGTCTCGGCGTCTTTTCGCATCGCCTCGATCTCGTCCTTCGAGATTCCGGACGACGACTCGATGCGGATCTTCTGCTCCTTGCCCGAGCCCAGATCCTTGGCGGAGACGTTGAGGATTCCGTTCGCGTCGATGTCGAACGAGACCTCGATCTGCGGAACGCCGCGTCGCGCCGGCGGGATGCCGTCGAGCACGAAGCTTCCGAGAAGGCGGTTGTCCGTCGCCATCTCGCGCTCACCCTGAAAGACCTTGATATCGACCGCCGGCTGGTTGTCCGCCGCCGTCGAGAAGACTTCCTTCTTGGTCGTCGGGATCGTCGTGTTGCGCTCGATGAGCTTCGTCATGACGCCACCGAGCGTCTCGATACCGAGCGAGAGCGGCGTGACGTCGAGGAGCAAGACGTCCTTGAGGTTCTCGTCACCCTGCAGGATTCCACCCTGGATCGCGGCGCCGAGCGCGACGACCTCGTCGGGGTTGACCGAGCGGTTCGGCTTCTTCTGGAAGACGCGCTCGACGAGCTCCTGGACGGCCGGAACGCGCGTCGATCCACCGACGAGCACGACCTCGTGCACCTCGCTCGGATCGAGCCCGGCGTCCTTCAGCGCGATCTCGCAAGGCTTCGCGGCACGATCGAGGATGGACTCGATCAGACGCTCGAAAGTCGCTCGCGTGATCTCCATCTGGAGGTGCTTCGGACCGGTCTGGTCCGCCGTGATGAACGGCAGGTTGAGGTCCGTCGCAGGCTTCGACGAGAGCTCGCACTTCGCCTTCTCCGCGGCTTCCTTGAGACGCTGGAGCGCCATCTGGTCGTCGCGCAGGTTGATGCCCTGCTCCTTCTGGAACTCGTCCGCGATGTAGTCGATGAGGATTTGGTCGAAGTCGTCACCGCCGAGGTGCGTGTCACCATTCGTCGAGAGGACCTTGAAGAAGCCCTCGTCGACCTCGAGGATCGAGATATCGAACGTTCCACCACCGAGGTCGAAGACGGCGACTTTCTCGCCCGACTTCTTGCCCTTGAGTCCGTACGCGAGCGCAGCCGCGGTAGGCTCGTTGATGATGCGCTCGACCTCGAGCCCGGCGATCGTGCCGGCGTCCTTGGTCGCTTGGCGCTGCGCGTCGTTGAAGTACGCGGGGACGGTGATGACCGCCTTCGTGACCTGTTCGCCGAGGTACGACTCCGCCGTCTCCTTGAGATTCTGGAGGATCATCGCGGAGAGCTCGGGCGGCGTGAACTGCTTGCCGTCGATCTCGACCTTGACGAGCTCATCGGCGCCACCGACGACGGGGTACGGCACCATCTTCTCTTCCGACGAGACCTCCGCGTGGCGGCGGCCCATGAACCGCTTGACCGAGAAGATCGTGCGGCGAGGATTGGTGACGGCCTGACGCTTCGCCTGGAGACCGCAGAGGCGGCCCTTGTCGGTAAACGCGAGCACGCTCGGCGTCACGCGGTTGCCGTCGGCGTTCGCGATGACGGTGGGCTCCTGCCCTTCCATGACGGCGACGACCGAGTTCGTCGTTCCGAGGTCGATTCCGATGATTCTGGACATGTTCTCTGCCCTCCGTTCTCTCGTGCTTACTTGCTCATTCGTGTTTCAGGAGCTTCGCTCAGTCGAGTCATGTTTTTTTCGGCCGTGAGGCCGGAAAACCTTAGCGGCGAGTGCTCGGTGGGATTCCGAGCAAACGGCGTACCACAGCGCCGCAAAGAAACCCTAAGAATCTTAAATAAATATACTTACAACTCCATCGAGTCGAGCATTTCTCGCGTTCTGAAGCGGCTTGGCTGCCACATCGGCAGGCACGGAGCAGGTGCCCCGAGGTTTCTGTCACGCTGGCAGGGGTCGACCGACCCGATAGGTCGCGCCAAAACAACGGAGAGAGGAGAGGCAGAGCCGTGTGGAAAGCCCTCGACCCCGATCCCGAATACGCAGTGCCCGGCGAGTCGCTCGGCGTCGTCGAGCTCGTGATGTGCCTCGAGGACCTCTTCGGTTTCCAGATCCCCGACGCGGTTGCCGAGAAGATCCGTACGGTCGGGCAGATCAAAGAGTACGTGTCGGACCAAGTCCCGCGCATGCCGTCAGACTCGTGCTTGTCGCAGCGGTCCTTCTACGACCTGCGACGCACGATTTGCGAGACGCTCGACGCGCTCCGCCATCCCGTCGACTTCGAACGTACCCGCCCGCACACTCGTAGCGAGGTCCTACGCGACGTGGAGCGCCTGATCATGGATTGCTGCGGAGTTTACGATTTTACCGATGCAGCCGTCATCACGGACTAACGTCGACTCGGAGGCGGAATTCGCGATCTCCGCGCTGCCTCTCGTCCGAGTTCTCGCTTATCTCGGTGTGACGGCTTCCGTATTCGTCTCGAAACTGGGAATCGGCAGCGGCGTGTTTAAGCTCTGGTGCTGGTGGTTCGCCGTCTCGGTAATTTACTGCGGGACGCGAGACGATCGTAGCGACACACTCCTGAGCTTCGTCCTGTGGATCTGGAGCGGCTCGACGTTCGGCTTCGCGCTCGGCCTGTTCAACTTCCTCTTCGTTTTCGACGGGTTGGCAGACGCGTTCGTGGACGAACAGTACCGCCCCGACGACCCGTCTGCGGGCATCGCGTTTCTGGTGTCCATCGTGGCCGGGTTCGTTTCCGGAGCGACGTGCGCGATTCTGCGCTGGCGTCGCCGGAAGAGGGCTCAAGGTACGACGGTGACGACGACCGGCTGACCGCGAAGCGAGCAGGCGTACGTCTCCGTCTGCACGCGCCAGAGATCCAGGTCGACGTGATCGGGCGGACTCGAGAACCAGCGCGACGGAGGCTCGTGGCAGTAGAAGAACCAGACGCGGTACCGCCCCGCACGGTCGAAGGTCATGAAGTCGAGCCAAACCTGGTCGAGGAAGACTGACTTCTTCGCGCCGAGCCGATAGAAGTTGTCGTACCTCAGCCGAGCGGCGTGGCCGCAGTGAACCGGTGCGGACTCGGATCGGGCTCGGTCGGCGCCTCGCGCGGATCACCCGCGGCTAGGACGCGGGATGCCGACCGGCTTCGACTGTATCGGGTGATCTCGTTCACCCCTGAAGCCAAGATCGAACGTGATTGACCCGTCAGCGGTGAACTGACGGGGCAATCTTCACTCGTCACTTCTTCTCGTTGACGCCGGGTGATGGGCGAGGAGAATCAGAGGCAACGGTCCGGGATCTGCTCGCAGTCGAGAACGCGTCGGAGACGTCTTCGACCCCGTCATCATTCGCGTCACAGGCGTCCGCCCAGACGTCTTGCACTCCGCCGATGAAGAGAGCGTTGAGCGACGTGACCGCGTCCGAGAGGTCCACGACGCCGTCGGCGTTGCAATCGCCGCGAAGGAACGAAGGGAGCGCGACGATCTCCTCGACGGCGAGCTCGGCGAGAGAAACCTCGACGAGATCGGGGAGCGGAGACTTCGACGAGACCATGACTCCCGCAAGAAGCTCCCACTCTCCACGATCGGTCGATGCCTCGCAGACGGATTCGGGTCGCTGCTTAGACACGTTTCGCCCGAAGCGCGGAGGAGTTCGCGCGGTGGCGGAAAGCCGACACGCCATTCTCCTGTTCGATCTGAAGACGATGGAGTTCGTCGGCCTCGAGGGCCCTCCGTTCACGACCTATTCCTTGGCATTCAGTTCGGATGGATCCCGAATCGCCGCGGGGGAAACCAGGGGCGATGTTCACGTCTGGGATGTGAGCACCGCTCGCAAGATCTCGAAGGTGGAGCTTCCGCCAGAATCGACATCGCCCGTCGCACTGAACGCTGACGGCTCCCGACTCTACTACGCGGACCATCGCGACATTCGTGTACGAATCATCGACGGCGGCGACGAGGCGGTTCCGATCCGTGCGCACGAACGCGAAATACTCTCATTGACCATCGCGGCGAAGGGACGATTCGTCGTCTCGGGATCCAAAGACCGAACCGTTCGTGTTTGGGACGTCGACACTCACGAGCAAATCGCCGTTCTCGATTGCCATCACCGGGTCAATGCTGAGGACGGCGAATCATCATTCGACGCTGCCGTCATCCTCCTCGTACTTCTTCAGCTTGCGGTAGAGCGTCCGCTCGCCGATGCCGAGGATCTTCGCGGCCTCGTTGCGGTTGCCGCTCACTTGCTCGAGGGTCTTCTCGATGAGCAGCTCCTCGACGTCCTTGAGGGGCACGCCGACAAGCGAGTCGAGGTCCGAGACCGAGCTGCTGCGCTCGGATCGGTGGATGCTCTCGGGGAGGTTCTCGACCGTCAGCACCGTTCCGCGCGAGACGACAACCATGTTCTCGATCGCGTGCTTGAGCTCGCGGACGTTGCCGGGCCACGGGTACGCGGTGAGCACGTTCATCGCTTCGCGCTCGATCTCCTCGATCGGCTTACGGTAGGCCGTCGAGAACTGATCGACGAAGTGATTGACGAGGAGCGGAATGTCCTGACGTCGCTCGCGCAGGGGCGGCATATGGATCGTCACGACCTTGAGGCGGTAGTAGAGATCCTCACGGAACTTGCCCTCTTGGATCAGCTCTTCGATATTGCGATTCGTCGCCGAGATCAGGCGCACGTCGACCTTGAGCGTCTCGTTCGCTCCGACGCGCTGAATCTCGCCGTCCTCGAGAACGCGCAGGAGCTTGACCTGCGTCTCGAGCGGCATGTCGCCGACCTCGTCGAGAAACAAGGTTCCCTGGTGCGCGAACTCGAAACGCCCCTTCTTCTGGAAGTTCGCGCCCGTGAACGCGCCCTTCTCGTGTCCGAAGAGCTCACTCTCGACGAGCTGCGAGGAGAGTGCGGCACAGTTGAGCGGAACGAGTCGACGCTTCTTGCGCAGGCTGTTCTCGTGGATCGCCTGAGCGATCAGCTCCTTGCCCGTCCCGTTCTCGCCCGTGATGAGGACCGACGCGTCGGTCTCCGCGATCTGCTTGCAGAGATCGATGAGGCGCCGCATCGGCTCGCTATTGCCGATGATCCGCGAGAAGCCGAAGCGCTTGTCGAGACGCTCTTCGAGGTCTCGATTGAGCCGCATCAGCTCCTGGCGCTCGAGCGCCTTCTCGACGCGGATGCGCAGGCTGTCGATGTTGAGCGGCTTGATGAGATAGTCGGCCGCCCCACGCTTGAGAGCTTCGACCGCGGTGTCGACCGTCGCGTGACCGGTGAAGACGATGACCGCGACGAAGGGATTGATCTGCTGCGCCTGCCGCACGATCTCCATGCCGTCGACGTCGTCCATGACGAGGTCGGTGAGCACGAGATCGAACTGCCTCAGCTTGAGAACGTCGAGCGCTTCCTTTCCGCTCGTCGCGATCTCGCACGCGTAGCCGACCGTCTCGAGGACGTCGCGCGTACCTTCGGCGTGATGGCGGTCGTCGTCGACGATGAGGATCGAGCTGACGCTCGACGTCTCGCTCTCGACTCCCGACAACTCTGGGCTAGTCTCTGTGTCGATCGTCGATGTCATCTCAGCTGTCTAGACTCTGGCCCTCGGCCGTCAAATCCATCGGCAAGTAGATCGCGAAACGACTTCCCTTGCCCTCGTCACTCTCGACGTCGATGCGACCGCCGTGCTCTTCCACGATGCGCTTCGAGATCGCCAGACCGAATCCCGAGCCACCCTCGCGCGTCGAGTAGTAGAGGTCGAAGATCTTCTCGAGATTGCGCTCGCGGATGCCCGGCCCCGTGTCGATCACTTCGCCGACGGCCCACTCACGACCGTATAGCTCTTGGCGATGCGTCTTGATGATCAAGTCGCCGGCACCGCCGCCGGCGGCTTCCATCGCCTGGCGACCGTTCTGAACCAGATTGAGGAAGACCTGCCGGACGAGATCCGGATCGAACGCGAAGGTTCCGAGCGACTCGTCGAGCCCGAGTCGAATCTGAACGCCCGAGCGCTCGGCTTCGGGGGCGACGAACTCGACGAGGTCTGCGAGCATCTGATTGAGATCGGACTCGCGCAGACCGAGCTCGTGCCTCTCCGTGAAGCGGAGAAAGGTCTGGATGATGCGCTCGACGCGCTGCACTTCCGACGCGATGACGTGGAGGCGGCGGAGCGAGCGCTCCTCCTTCGGGCTCGAGGCGTCCTTCCAGTCCTCCATCAGCAGCTGGGCGTTGATATTGAGCGTGCTGAGCGGGTTCTTGATCTCGTGGACCAGGCTGCCCGCCATCGCCGCGACGTCGAACGCCCAGTCCGACGCCCCTGAGGAGCTCTCCGTGTCCGCAGCTACTTCCTGTCGTTCTGGCAAGATTGGCGCTCTTTTCTCGGGTTCGTTTCGGGGATCTTACCGCGAGACAGGGCATTTCTCAGAAAAAAATGCCACTATGGCAGCTTTTCGGAGCCTAAGTCGGGATCGGACGGCTCCTCGGCCGCGAGGCGCCTCATCTGACGGCGCCGCTTTCGCCAACCCCGAAGGACGGCGATGAGCGCGAGGGGGCCTGCCAGAGTCCAGACGTTGACGTAGGAGAGCGCGATCGTCCACCACGAGACCCGACGGACGGCCCAGGCGATAAACTGCTCCTCGAACTCGGCGAGCTCGAGGCCGAAGACCTCGTGGATCGCCGCCGCCGCTCCGGCACCGCCCTCCACCGCGTCGAGGAGCCGCACGATCGCCTCGGGGCCGTACTCCTCGTCGATGAAGCTCGCGAGATGGAGGCTCTGCTGGTACGCGACCGTCGTCGAGGCGTGCTCCTTCGGAAACGCCCGCTCGAGCTCCGCGAGCGAGTAGAGCCCTCCGACGCGCGCGAGTCGCCCGAGCTCGGCCTCGGTCCGCGCGTCGAGTCGCGACTCGGAGACCCACTGCGCGAGCCCCTCGTCGAGCCACCGTGGAATCGCTGAGGCATCGCGGTGAATCACGAGGTGAGCGACCTCGTGAACGAGCGTGACGTGTGTCCCATCGTTGAGCTTCGGCGAGACGATGTCGCTCCGGACGATGAGCAGATCGTCACGCGGAATCGCCACTCCGACGACGCTCGCCTTGGGCCGCCGGCCCGTTCGCCCCTCGACGATACGGGCGAGCTCCTCGAAGCTGCCGACGATCACCGAGCGAAAGGCTCGCTCGCGCGTCCGCCCGAGCTTGTCCTCGCATCGAGCGAGCGCTTCGGGAAGAAACCGTCGCGCCCAAGCCTCTTCCGCTGCGACACCCGCCCCGGTGCAGTAGAGCTCCCCGGTCGCGATCTCGAATCGCTGGTAGTTCTCGAGAAGCTCGGAGAGGCTCGCCCCCTTCGCGATCGAGCACGCGCTCGCGAAGATGATCAGAAGGCTCGCCAGGACTCGGGCCCATCGCGTCGACATGCCCTCAGTATGCCCCGGATCCGCAGGTTCTCCGCTCGAAGTATGAAAAACGACGCACGAAAAAACGGTCCGCCTACTCTGCAGTAGACGAACCGTTCTCCGTTCTCTTCGTTTACTTCTACTTCTCTTCTTCGGGCGTGTCTACGCCGCTCTCGAAATCAAATGTCCGAAAGCGCCGCGACGAGGCAGCCCTTCGACACGCTGTAGAGCGGGTCGTCGGCGCGACGGATGTTCTTCACCTGGATCGGGAAGTTGATCGCGTCGAACTCCTCTTGGAAGATCTCGGTGAAGCCACCGATCATCGACGTGCCGCCTGCGCAGACGATGTCGATCGGATCGGGGAACGCCGGCATGTCGTGTTTCGACTCGAAGCGCTCCTTGATCTCCTTGAGCGTGTACGAGATCAGGTTGCGGTAGTAGATCT
>CAYZGY010000135.1:0-13168 GCA_964478085.1 uncultured Planctomycetia bacterium | reverse complement strand
GAGCTCGAGGTGACGCTCGGACGTTACGGAGACTCGAGCGCACCGATCGAGCCGGTGCGTGGTTTCTTCGGTCCTGATGATTCAGGGCCGGATGAGGACGAACCGAAAGAGAAAGAGAAGAAGGCAGAAGACGACGAGGAAGAGGAAGAAGAACCGCGTCGCGGCCGACGACGTGGACGCGGACGCGAAGACGATCGCAACAACCTCGAACGCTTCCAACGACAGTTCGAGCAGTTTCGCCGTCGCGAGCGCCAACGACGTCCAGGCTCCGACGAACGCAACCACTCGAGCATCCTCGACGCCTTCAAGCCTGTCGTCGCGGACGCCACACGGAGCACGGTGCGCCTCTTCCGTGGTGACGAAACGATTTCGTTCGGTGCGCTCGTCAGCGAAGACGGAGTCGTCGTCACGAAGGCGAGCGAGATCGACGGCGACGTCGAGTGTGAGCTCGTCGGCGACGAGTCCTTCGCCGCGCGCCTCGTCGGCGTCAGCGACAAACACGACCTCGCGATCCTGCGTCTCGAGATCGAAGACCCGAAGGACCTCGGCGATGCCCGGCCGGTCGTGTGGGCGGAAGGCAACGATCCTGCGATCGGCTCCTTTCTCGCGACCTGTGATCTCGAAGGAAGCCCGCGAGCGGTCGGCGTCCTCAGTGTCGACACGCGTGCGCTCCAGCCCCGCGGCATCCTCGGCATCGCCTTCGAGCGCGGCCAATCACTTCCGCGCATCGGCGAAATCATCCCGGACAGTGGAGCCTCGCGCGCGGGTCTCGAGGCTGGCGACCTGATCCTGCAAATTGATGACATCGACGTGGCATCGGGAGAGGACCTCGTCGAGATCCTCCGAACCCGTTCGCCCGGGGACAAGGTCAAGCTGCGCATCCGCCGCGACAAGGACATCAAGGAGATCACGGCGACGCTCGGCAGCGTCCTCCCGCAGGACCGACAAGCGAGATTCGACCGTATGAACGTCCTCAGTGGCGACGTCAGCGACCGCCGCTCGAACTTCCCGAGCGTCCTACAACACGACACGGTCCTCTACCCCGATCTCTGCGGAGGCCCGATCGTCGCCCTCGACGGCAAGGTCGTCGGCATCAACATCGCCCGAGCCGGTCGCGTCGACAGCCTCGCGATCCCTGGACGAGTCGTCCGCACGGTCGTCGCCGAGCTCTTGATCGAGGAGGACACGCCGAGCATAGCGACGCTGGCGAAGATCTCGATTCAGGATCTCCGAGACCGCATCAACGAGCTCGACGCGAAACCGGCGGCCGACTCGAAGAAGCTCCTCGAGTCTTTGAAGGAAGAGGCCAAGCGCCGAGCGAAGCAGCCGAACCGGCGGAGAATCTAATCCGCCTGCCCTTCTGAACGAAGTGAGCGCCGATACTCAGCGGCGGACTGCCTCCACTGTGCGTCGAACGGGCGCGGCTGGAAGCTCGAGAACGATCGCTCCTGCCGCTCGCGGTCCGAGTCGAGACGCTCGACGCTGTATCCCCACGGAGGTCCGTAGTCTCGAACCAGGAACGCCGCGGCGAGGTTGCCGAGGTCGCTGGGCTTCTTGAAGCCCCAATGGATGAAACCGCGATTCGGCAGCTCGATTTCTGCCGTCACGTCAACGAGGCTCGGATCGAGCTCGTCAGGAAAGCCGATCTCGTGCAGGGCGTTTTCGCCACCGTCATCAGGGTGGTGACACGTCCCGCCGCCGCTTCGCTCGTTCAGCTCGATCAGGAACGTGTGCCCGTTCGAGTCGTAGGAGGCGAAGACCACGTGACGCCGGCTGAAGACGTAGACCAAGTGGAACTGTTCCAGGTTCGCTCCCGACGGAATTGGAGCAGCTTCAACAGGAATTTCGCCTTCGCGGCGTCCGAGTCGAAACGTGTGCCAAGGACTTCCTCCCGGCGAGCCGGCATGAGCTCGCTGCTCGAGGATCAGGCGTCCCACCGGCGTCTTGGCAATCTCGTAGAAGCTCGTCCAACTGTTCACTCGACCCCGAGAGACCGACACGCTGTCGTGTATACGCGATTCGTGGAGGAGGTCATGTCGAGACCATGAATAGAACTCCTTGGTTCGAACTCGAAGACGCGAATCGCCGTCGTCGAGGAAGCTGAACTCTGCACCGGGCACGGAGACTCGGACCGGACCGTAATGGAACACCTCGACGTGCGGACCAGGATCGGGTTCACAGCCCCTGAGCGCGGCGGCTGCGCCGAGCACGAGGAGGATGTTCCGCAGCTCCGCTCTCGAGAAGGGTTCGTAGATCGTGATCGTCACGAACCCTGTTCCGCGGAGCCAGGTGAGGATCAACCCAGACTGACGCCTATTCCTCCAAGCCTCGCTCCGTCACCAAATACACCGCGAAGCTCCCTAACCAGTGCCCGCCCTCGTAGTGCTCGCCGGTGACTTCGCGCAGCCCCGCCTCACGATGGCTCTCCGCGACCGCAGCGAGACTCGCTCGTCGTGCATCGTCCTGTGGTAGACCCTCCGCGATGCCTTCGAGCATCCACGCGCGCGCGAGGTTGAGGCCGTCGAGGTGTGCGAGCTTGCCGTCGGTCTTGTCGGTCACGACTGCCGGCAGGAGCCAGTCTGCCTCACCGCCACTCGGAATCTCCGGGAGGAACCCGCTGAGCCACGAGGCGAACTCATCGGGTTCGAGGACGCGGCGCATGAGGTCGGCTTCGGCGAGTCCGGGGGAGAGGAAGTCTTGGCCACCGGGCTCGAAGGCGAGGTTCCAACGCTTGTCCTCGAGGTGGAAGTCCTTGGCTCGCGTTTCGATGAGCTCGGCGAGCGCCTCGTTTCCCCTCGATCGCGCGTAGTCGAGGACGAGGCCGAGGGCGAAGGCAGTCTGGCTGTGCTCGCCGGTTCGGATGGGATGCGAGAGCTTCGGGAGCCAGTCGATGAATCGCTGAGCGATCTCGTTCTCGATCGGTTCGAGGGTCTTCGCCCAGCGTTGTGCGTCCTCGTCCTGCCATTCGTGGAGCTCGGCCGAGAGTTGCAGGAACCACGCGAGCCCGTACGGACGCTCGAAGGACTTCCGACCTTCGGCATTGATGTACTCGAGTTCCGTGACGGCCTTCTCGGGATGAAAGCTCTCCTCGAGCGCGGCACGAGCGCGCGCCACGAACTTGCCGTCAGGGAATTGGCGGCACAGCCGCGCGAGAAGCCAGTGCCCGTGAACCGCCGAATGCCAGTCGAAGCAGCCGTAGAAGATCGGGGTCAACTCGCTCGGCGTCTTCGCGTCCTCCGCCGAATTGAGCACGTGCGCAATCTTGTTCGGGTACTCGCGGTGTACGCACGAGAGCGCGAGATCGGCGAATCGCTCGACGGAGCGCTCCATAACATCTGCCTCCTTTCCCACCATCTCGACCTCCTTCTCCACACCGACGCAAGCGCCGAGCAACGCGGGACACAACGAGACGAAAATCCGAGCGAACTGCCTCATGACGATAACTCGAAAATCGGTGAGAATAGCGTGGGTTCGATTTCTTTCCCGAGACAAGCGGAAGTCCTTCGACTCCGCCTTCGAAAACGATGCACAAGAACTTCGCTTTCGCTCTCCCTTTCGTCCTCCTCTCCGCGCTTCTCGCACCGCGATCCTTCGCGGCCGACAAGAAGCTCGATCCGGAGCACGCCCGCAAGATGGCCGAGGGACTCGCGCTCTTCAAGTCACAAGTGCGGCCCGTACTCGTTCAGTCCTGCCTCAACTGCCACGGCGGCGAGAAGACCCGAGCTGAATTCGACCTCTCGACGCGCGAATCACTCCTACGCGGTGGCTCTGAAGGAAAGTCGATCGTCATCGGAAACCACGCGAAGAGCGCGCTGTGGGAGATGGTCGCGCACAAGCGCGAGCCTTTCATGCCGCACAAGCGCAAGAAGCTGCCCGACACGGCGATCGCCGCGATCGGAAAGTGGATCGACCTCGGTGCTCCTTACGACGCCTCGCTCCTCGCGAAGTCCGAGGACGGCAAGGGCACGACGGCCGGTGAAATGGTCGTCACCAAGGATCATCGAAAATGGTGGGCGTTTCTTCCGCTTGCCGATGTCCAGGTTCCTGCCGCTGGGGAAGGTTGGAGCAAGAACCCGGTCGACCGGTTCACACTCGCGTCCTTGCGGGACCGGGGTCTCGTTCCGAGTGAGCCTGCGGACGCGCGCACCTTGGTTCGTCGCGTCTACCTCGACCTCATCGGACTGCCGCCTCCGATCGATGTCGTCGAGAAGTTCGTCAAAGACCCTTCGCCCGAAAACTACTCACGCATCGTCGATGATCTCCTCGCGAGCGAACGGCACGGCGAGCGCTGGGCACGCTACTGGCTCGATGTCTCGCGCTTCGCGGAAAGTCACGGCTTCGAGCACGACTACGATCGTCGTCACGCGTACCACTTCCGAGACTTTGTCATTCGCGCCCTCAACGAGGACATGCCCTACGACCAATTCGTTCGCTGGCAATTGGCCGGAGATGAGTTCGCCCCGGACGACCCGATGGCCGTGATGGCGACTGGCTTCCTCGGCGCCGGTGTCTTCCCGACACAGATCACCAAGAACGAGGTCGAACGCACCCGCTACGATGCGCTCGACGACATGGCCGCCACGACCGGCACGGCCTTCCTCGGACTGACGATCGGCTGCGCCCGCTGTCACGACCACAAGTTCGACCCGATCCCGACGCGTGACTACTACCGCTTCGTCTCGACGTTCACGACGACCGTTCGAAGCGAAATCGACTTTCCGGTCGGCGGCGCCGAGTATCGTGAAGCTCTCGCCGAGCATCAGAAGAAGGCCGCGGTGATCGACGCGGAACTCGCCAAGCTCGAGAAGGAGAATCTTCCTGACCGACTCGTCGATTGGCTTTCGAAACGCAAGCCCGAAGATAAGCCACGTCCCGCATGGCACATCCTCGACGTCGACAAGGCCGTCTCGCGCGGTGGTGCCAAGCTGACGAAGCAGCCCGATGGATCGCTTCTCGCCAGCGGCAAGAATCCCGCGACGGAGAAGTTCACGATCGAGGCGAAGACCGACCTTCGCAAGATCACCGCGCTGCGTCTCGAGGCGCTCTCGCACCCGTCCTTCGTACGCGGCGGCCCGGGTCGCGCGTCGAACGGCAACATCGGGCTCAGCCGCATTCGACTCTACGCTGAACCGCTACAGGGAGAGAACCGCAAGCGCGTCGAAGTTGCGCTCTCATCGCCCGTCGCGTCCTTCCAGCAGAATTCGGGCGGACTTTCGATCGCCTCCTCGCTCAAAGACAATCCCAAGGCAGGTTGGGCCGTCGATCCTCAGTTCGGGAAAGATCACGCCGCAGTCTTTCAGATCGTCGGGAGCGTTGGATTCGAAGGCGGAACGAAGTTGACGATCGAGCTTCTCTTCGAGGTCAACACGGCTCACACCATCGGCCGACCGCGTCTCTCCGTCAGCGACCTGCCGCGCCCCGTCGGACTCGAAGGCCGCAGCGTCCCGGGAGAGATCACCGCGAGTCTCGCCGCGATCGACCAGGCTGCGGGGAAGACTGTTGCCGAAAAGCTCGCGACGCTCTCGGACGAGAAGCGCAGCGCGCTGACGAATTGGTACGCCCGCATCGACTCCGAGTGGCTCGCGATCGACGCGCGACGTCGAGATCTCGAGAGCAAGAAACCGAAGGCGGAGAAGGTCCGAATCCAAGTGACGACCGAAGGTCACAAGCCGATGCGCCACCACTCGCAAGGCCGCGACTTCTTCGACAAGACCTACCTGCTTGATCGTGGTGATACCGATCAGAAGCGCGAAGTCGTCTCACAGAGCTTCCTCGAAGTGCTCATGCGCGGGGGACACGCCGAGTCGAAGTGGATCGAGGCGCCGAAGACCGGCTCGCGCACTTCCTACCGACGACGCTCGCTCGCGAACTGGATCACGGACGTCGAGAATGGCTCGGGTCATCTCCTCGCTCGAGTGATCGTCAATCGACTCTGGCAACATCACTTCGGCCGCGGCATCGTCGCGACGGCGAACGACTTCGGCACGCAAGGCGACCGCCCGAGCCATCCGCTGCTGCTCGACTGGCTCGCTCGCGAGCTCATCAAGAACGGCTGGCGCCTCAAGCCGATTCACAAGTTGCTCGTCACGAGCGCGACTTACCGCCAAGCGAGCGGGTTCGACGAAGGGAAGAGCTCGATCGATCCGACGAATCAATGGCTCTGGCGTTACTCGCCTCGACGACTCGAGGCAGAAGCGATTCGCGATTCGATGCTCTCGGTGTCTGAATCGCTCGACGTATCGATGTTCGGACCGGGCACACTCGACGAGAACATGAAGCGGCGCTCGGTGTACTTCACGGTCAAGCGCAGCCGCATGATCCCGACGATGCAGCTCTTTGATGCGCCCGAGCCGCTCGACAGCGTCGGCGACCGCCCCACGACGACCACGGCGCCGCAAGCTCTCCACTTCATGAACAGTCGTCAGGTTCGCGAGTACGCCAAGTCGTTCGCGAAGGGGCTCGCACCTCATGCACGAAACGGACTCCCCACGGCGGCCGTGATCGGATACCTCAAGACCGTCTCTCGAGCCCCGACCCCACGCGAGCTCGAACGCTCCGTGAAGTTTCTCGAGGCTCAGACGAAGCGATACACGGAGGAGAAGAAAGCGAATGCGAAGGACCTCGCGCTCGTCGACTTCTGCCAAGTGCTTTTCAGCCTCAACGAATTCATCTACGCCTACTGATCGAATCGGAAGATCGAAACATGACGCGCGTCCATGAGATCGACTCTCTTCGCAAACGGCCGGCTTCCTGGAGCCGACGCGAATGGCTTCAACGCTGTGGTGGCGGTGCCGGGATCCTCGGCCTCGCGAGCTTGCTCGCGGATCTCGGCGTTGACAGCCTCGGAAACGCGGTGCACGCCGCAACTCCCAAGGCCGTCCCCGTCGACCCGCTCGCCCCGAAGAAGCCGCACTTCACCGGTCGCGCGAAATCCGTCATCTGGCTCTTCATCAATGGCGGTCCGAGCCAAGTCGATACTTGGGACTACAAGCCCGAGCTCGCCAAGCGACACGGCCAACGCATCAAGAACTTCGACAACAAGACGGGCTTCTTTCAGAACGCCGTCGGCGGATTGATGAAGTCCCCGTTCGAGTTCCAACAGTACGGAGAGTGCGGCAAGTGGGTCTCCAGCCTCTTTCCTTACCTCTCGCAGCACGTCGACAAGATGTCGTTCATCCACTCGGGCCACACCGAGTCGAACAACCACAGTCCCGCACTCTTCATGATGCAGACGGGTATGACGCGCATGGGCTTCCCATGTGTCGGCTCGTGGGCGACGTACGGACTCGGCAGTGAGAGTCGAAACCTCCCGGCTTTCGTCGTCATGTCCGACCCGAAGGGACGAGGGCTCCCGAAAGGCCACGCGCTCAACTGGGGTGCCGGGTTCCTTCCGAGCGTCTACCAAGGGACGCACCTGCGCCCGAAGGGCGATCCGATCGACAATCTCAAAAGGCCTGCGGAACTGACCGAGACCACGCAGCGCGCTCAGCTCGATCTCCTCTCTTCACTCAACGGTGAGCACCTCGAGACTCGTCCCGAGGAAGCGGAACTCGCCGCACGTATCGAGAGCTTCGAGCTCGCGTACCGCATGCAGATCGCCGCGCCCGAAGCAATCGACATCAATCTCGAATCGGCCCACACGCGTGCGGCCTACGGCGTCGACAACGACAAATCATCCCACTTCGGCAAACAATGCCTGATCGCCCGACGACTCGTCGAACGCGGTGTTCGATTCGTCCAGATCTACTCGGGTGGCATGGCGAATCAACGTAGCTGGGACGGCCACAACGATATCAAGGGCAACCACTCCGGCTTCGCCCAAGAGACGGACCAACCCGTCGCCGCGCTCCTGACCGATCTCGAGCAGCGCGGACTTCTCGAAGACACCCTCGTCATCTGGGGCGGCGAATTCGGCCGACTACCGGTTGCGCAGACCGGCTCGAAGCCCGGCCGCGATCACAACCCGCACGCGTTCACGACGTGGATGGCCGGAGGCGGTACGAAGGGCGGCGTGAGCTACGGAGAAACCGACGACATCGGCTTCCGAGCTGCGGTGAACAAGGTCACGGTCAACGACCTCCACGCGACGATCCTTCACCTGCTCGGGTTCGACCACGAGCGATTGACCTACAACTACAACGGTCGGGATTTTCGCCTAACCGACGTCGCAGGAAAGGTCGTTCGCGAAATCATCGCTTGAAGACTCTACTTCGAAGGCAACACGCCGAAGCGGATCCGCGTCGCGTGGTCCTTCGTGCGATAGACACGTTGCGTCGCCTTGATGAAATCCTCCTCGCGTGCCTTGAAGATGTTCGGCACGTACTTCTGAGGATTGCGGTCGACCAGCGGAAACCACGTGCTCTGGATCTGAATCATCACGCGGTGCCCCTTCTTGAACGTGTGCAGTATGTCTTGAAGCGGTAGGCGAACTCGAGTCGGTCGATTCGGGACGAACGGCACCGGCTTCTCGTAGCTGTTTCGAAAGCGCCCGCGAATCACTTCGCTTCGCACCATCATCTGGTAACCACCCATCCGCAAGCCTTTGGGATTCGGAACCGGGTCCGCCGTATCGTTCGGAAAGACATCGATGAGCTTGACGACCCAGTCGCTCGCCGTCCCGGAGGTCGAGACCCAAAGGTCCGCCTCGAGCGGGCCTGCGATGGACAGATCTTTCTCGAGCACCTCGGTGCGGTAGACGAGGACGTCCGGACGCCGCGAAGCGAAACGCTGATCGTCGGTCATGTAGCTCTTCGTCATGCCGATAGCGACATCCTCGTTCGACGGCACGGGTTTGGCCGGGTCGCTGACGTAGTCGTCGAACGCCTGGCTTCCCGGCGAGGTCGGCGCGTCGAAGGAGAGAGTCTCCCCCGCCGCGGTGAAGAGCTCCTCCTCGACGATCGACGCCGGCGGCCACTCGGAAAACGACCGCCAGCGATTGGCGCCGGTCTCGAACACGTAAGCCTCGGGCAACTCCGGGTCCTTTCCACCCTTGAGGTGGTGTCGGAAGAACGGCAGCGAGATGTGCTTGCGGAAAGTGTCTGAGGTCTTGAAGCCGAAGGAGATGTTTCCCAGCTTGTCGCCGTCCCGTCGCGACCAACCGCCGTGATCCCACGGCCCCATGACGAGTACGTTCCACGCGGCAGGATTGTTCTTTTCGACCGCGCGGTAGATCTCGAGCGGACCGTAGAGATCCTCGGCATCGAACCAGCCACCGACCGTCATCACGGCACAACGGATGTTCTTCAGGTGCGGCAAGATGTTTCGACGCTGCCAAAACTCGTCGTAGTTCGGGTGCTCGACCATCTCGTTCCAGAACGCGACCGTATCGCGGAGGTGCTTCGAGTTCGCGTTCGAAAGCGGACCGAGCTCGAGGAACCACTGATAGCCGTCCGGCGTGCCGTGCTGGAATCGCGGTGGCCATTCGGTCGTCGGCTCGGGTCGTGGCTTTCCAAAGCGAGAGATGAAGTTGAACGCGTGCGGCAGAAAAAACGCCCCGTGGTGGTGAAAATCGTCAAAGAACCAGTCGGCGATCGGCGCCTGCGGAGAGACGGCCTCGAGCGCCGGGTGCGTGTCGATCGCACCTGCGATCGTGTAGAAGCCCGGATACGAGATGCCCCACTGCCCGACCTTACCGTTGTGTCCCTCGATGTTCGCGAGCAACCAATCGATCGTGTCGTACGTGTCCGTGCTCTCGTCGATGTCGGTCGGCTCGACCTTCTTCGCGACGTGCGGCGTCATATTGACGAACTTGCCCTCGGACATGAACCGTCCGCGTACGTCTTGGTAGACGAAGATGAATCCATCGCGGGGAAAGCGAGGATCCGGACCGAGCGAACCTCGATACTTGTCCGCGCCGTAGGGACTGCAAGAGTACGGCGTTCGAAAAAGCAGGAACGGGTACTTCTCGCTGCGATCGTTCGGACGATAGATCGTCGTGAAGAGCTTCGCCCCGTCTCGCATCGGAATGCGAAACTCGAACTTCGTGTAATTCGCTCGGATGAGCTCTTCGTCGCTATCGGCGCGAAGCGCGCTGCCGGCCGAGACGAGCACCGCAATGACGACACAGGATGCGGATAGACGTCGCATCGATTTCTTTCTCCCTCGTTGAGTGAATCAAACGCCATTTTACCGGCACTTGCCCCGCCTCCCTACGAACACTCCCCGAACCCCGGTGCTTTTGGATGAAGGGGATCTCGAGGACATGCCGATATCACGAGAAGCCCTCCCATCGGAAGAACAGCGTGACGACATCGACGACATCGAAACCTCGTGAGACCACGGAAGCGCCGAGCTTCACGCCGGACTGCAAGCTCGCGTCGATCGTCACCCGGCATATTCCACCGTCCACACCGGCGCGCGTGCTCGACGTCGAATGTGGTCACGGAGATCGTTGCTACACGATCGCGCGAGCTCTGCCCGCAGCAGATATCACGGGGATCGATCGAGACGAGTCCGACGTCAAGCGCGCGCTTTCTCGACGCGGATCGGAGGAGGGTGGCAAACGAGTCGCGTTCGTCCGCGGAGACTATCTCGGCTTTCGTCGTGACCCCGTCGATCTCGTCGTCGCCGACGCCGGCCTCGAATCGCTCGAAGGCGTCGCGAAGAATCAGTCACGCCGCGATGCGCTCTTCGCCAAGATCTCGCGGGACCTCGCGCCCGAGGGACTCTTGATTCTCACCCTTCCGAACGAATCGATCATCAATCGCGCGCTCTGGCTCGTCCGTGGAACCATCGGAGAGAAGATCCGCTTTCGCGGTGAGACGTTAGCCTCTCGAATCCCCGAGGCGACGCTCCGCGACGGCGAGGCTCTGCGAACGTTCCTGCGCGCGGTCTGCGACCTCGACTTCGTCGCCGACTATCCTCTCGCCCCTTCGAACCCGTGCGGACTGCGACTCAGCAGCGCCGTCTTCAGAAAGCGTCCCGAAAAATGACGACCGAGAAACGAAACATTCCGATCATGAAGCCCTTCCTCGGTGAGGAGGAGATCAACGCTGTCCGAGGTCCGCTCTCTACGGGTTGGGTCACGCAAGGGCCCGAGGTCGCGAAGTTCGAGGAAGAGTTCTGCGAGTATGTCGGCGCGAGCCACGCTTGCGCAGTGTCGAATGGAACGGCTGCGCTCCAACTCTCTCTGCTCGCCGTCGGCGTCGAGCCCGACGACGAGGTGATCACCGTCAGCCATTCCTTCATCGCGTCGGCCAACAGCATTCGCCACTGCGGTGCCGTCCCGGTCTTCGCGGATATCGACCCCGTGATCTTCAACATCGATCCGTCGAAGATCGAGCCGCTCATCAACGAGCGCACCAAGGCGATTCTCTGTGTCCACCAGATCGGCATGCCGTGTGATCTCAACGCGATCCTCGAGATCGCCGGGCGTCACTCTCTCGCGGTCGTGGAAGATGCCGCCTGTGCGATCGGCAGCGAGATCTCCGTCGACGGCAGCTGGCAGAAGATCGGTCGTCCCCACGGAGACGTCGCCTGTTTCTCGTTCCACCCGCGTAAGACTCTGACGACGGGCGAGGGCGGAATGATCACGACGAACCGACACGACGTCATCGAGAAGCTGCGCCTCCTTCGTCACCAAGGCATGGTGATGCCGAGTGGCGCGGACGCACAGGACGAGAACGGCAATCCGAGGGTTGTCGACGAATCGTTTCCCATCGTGGGCTACAACTGTCGCATGACCGACATCCAAGCCGCGATCGGTCGCGTACAACTAAGTCGCCTTCCCGAAATGCTCGACGTACGCCGCGAACAGGCTCGACACTACCACGCGGCGATCGAGGATATCGACGGCGTCGTCGCGCCGGTCGAGCCGGAGTGGGCTCGGAGCAACTGGCAAAGCTACTGCGTGCGTCTCGACGACCGTCTCGACCGACGCGCGGTCATGCAGGCGATGCTCGATCGCGGGGTCTCGACACGCCGCGGGATCGCCTGCGCGCATCGCGAGCCGGCGTACCCCGAAGGCACGTGGAAGTGCGCCGAAGGTGATGCCCCTCTTGCCGAGAGCGAACGCGCGCGCGACCAGTGCGTGATTCTCCCGATCTACCACACTCTCGCCCGCGAAGATCAGGACTACGTCATCGAGGAGCTTCGCGAGGCCGTCGCGCTGGCGAAAAACCCCGTCAGTTGATGCGCTCGGCTTGACAAGCTCTCGGACGCTCGCGAACCTGATGAGATCGGCTCCTACCGACCACCCCTCCGGTTCTCCAGCCACTGGCGATGTCCGACGGTATTCGATTCGACTGTACGCACTGCGGAGCAACGCTTCGTGTCCCCCACTCTCGCGCGGGGTCCGTCGGCGCGTGCCCGAAGTGCAAGCAACGCATCCCTGTACCGACACTGATCGGCGCCGCGCCCCCCGACCCGGAGGAAGTGAGCGCGAAGAAGCAAGCGAAGCGCGAGAAGCGTCTCGAGTGGCTGCGACCGCTCCTCATCGGGACGATCTCCGTTCTCGCGATCGCCGGCGTTCTCGCCTTTGCGTTCATCTCGACTCGCGATAATTCCGATACCGAGTCGGACACGCCGAACGACGACGCCGAGGTCACGACAAAAACCGACGGCGAGTCGGAGCTCGAAGAGAAAACCGAAGAGCCCAAGTCGAAAACGGAGAAACCCGAAACGACTCGCGCAGAAGCGACCCGGGTACCCGATCCCTCGATCGTACCCCTTCGCCAGATTGCCACTCGTCTCGGCTCACGGTCCGCACCCGTCGAGCAGACGATCGCGCTCTTCGATCGCGTCCTCGACGAGCACGAGATCCCCAAACCCGAAGATCCGCTCGGGTCCCACCCCGAGCCGCAGGTCTCGCGTGTTCGGAAACGACTCTCGTCGCTCGTATCCGTTCCGGATGCTGACGTCGAGCTTCTCCTCGAGCGTGCCGCCATCGACCGTCGCTTCGCCGACGTCGCCTGCGAGTCGCTCGTCCTCCGTGGCGCGGATGCCTCGGTGCTGGCTCTTCTCGCTCATCCGAACGAGCATTGCCGATCCGTCATGGCGCTCTCTTGCCGACGCTACTCCCCCGCGCCGGCGGCGGTGGTTCAGAAGCTCGGCGAAATGGCCAAGTCGCAGGATGCTGTGTTCGCCGCTCACTCTGCGGCGCGAACGCTCCGAAGACTCCACGACGTGCCGGAGAATCACGCGATGGTCGTCGAGGAGTTTCTCGGCATCG
>CAYZGY010000134.1:8865-13266 GCA_964478085.1 uncultured Planctomycetia bacterium | reverse complement strand
CGATCTCGAACAAATCGTCTCGCTTGTCCACTCGAAGCACTTCTTCAACAGGCTGGTAAGCACCGCCTCTGGAGCACGACCGAGATCAACCCATCGGGCGCCTCTTCCTCTCTACGAGGGCGAGGCGCCCGTTTTTGCGTTGGGGTCGATTCGGGTGTCGTGCTACACTCCGCGCGTTCCGGAAGTGAAGAGATCCGGGGCATTCCTGAAGAGAAGGCATTTCGAAGAAGTGAATCGACCGCGAGCCGCGGACGGGACGTCTGTTCGTCACGACGTTTCCTCCCCGGGCGGTCCGAGAAGCAGAGGAGTCAGGCCGTGAAGACATTTCAGGGCATGATCGTAGCTGCGCTTTTGGGCGCGTTCGTCGCTGGTGGCGCCGTGTGGATGTTCTCGCGTGGAGGTCTCTCGAGCGACACGCCGGATGAAGCCCCGGTCGCCCAGAAGGGTGACGGGGGCACGACGAGCCACGACGAGAAGGGCGAGAGCGAGACGGGCGACGGCGGGAATCTCGAGGCCAAGGTCGAACGGAAGGACACGTCGAAAGACGTCCAGCCGAAGCTCGCCGGTACCGGCCTTCGGCTGCCTCGACGACCTCTCTTCTCGGGGGGGGCGAAGAGCGGCGCGATCATCCCGCGCGGCCGCAAGCTTCATGGTTTCGATCCCGACAAGACGTCTGACGACGCCAAGCCGCCTGTCGCTCCCGCTGATCTTGCGGAGAAGGTCGATGAGAAGACTCCCGAGTCGGGAGGCACTCCGTCGAAGCCGACATCCTTCCCCGCTCGTTCGCTCAAGGATGGCTACTCGGCGATCCTCGCCAAGGCCGACGCGCACTTCGCGAGCGGCGAGACCGAGGCCGGCGCGCGACTCGTACGCGGCGTCTTCAACCAGGCGGCGCACCGCGCCGACGTCGACCTCTCCTCGCACGTCGTCAAGCTGCTCGAGACGGACGAGGATCCCGTCGGGCGCGGCAAGTACGTCGACTACCTCAAGCGCCGCGGAGAGGGCGGGCGCGCCTTCGATCACCAGCTTTCGCGCGCATCGAACGGCAGCACGGACGAGTCGCCCGAAGGTCTTCGCAAAGCCTGGACGGAGCTCTCGCGCGCCCACGATCTCGCGGGCACCCTCGACCAGCGCACGCGGGCGTACGAGGCGATCGATCGCCTGCTCTCGCGTCACGTGTTCTCGGGTCGCTTCTCACCGCTCGTCGAGACCTACTCGGTCAAGTCGGGCGACAACCTGACGAAGATCGCGCGCAAGTACCAGACGACTCCGGACGCCATCCGCCGCCTCAACGGCCTGCCGAACGACGTCATTCGCGAGCGCATGCGTCTGCGCGTCGTGCCGGGCAAGGTTCGCATCGTCATCGACAAGAGCGACTTCCTGGTCTGGCTCACGGTCGACGATCGCGTGCTCCTCCAAAGGCCGATCGGACTCGGCAAGGACAACCGCACGCCGATCGGAAGCTTCGTCGTCGACTCGCGCGAGAAGAACCCGACGTGGTACCCGCCCTCGGGTGGATTGATCGCGGCGGGCGACCCGCGCAACGTCCTCGGAACACGCTGGATCGGCTTCCGCGATACGGCCCAGGTCGAGGGCATCGGCATCCACGGAACGGTCGATCCGAGCTCGATCGGCAAGGAGATGTCGAACGGCTGCATCCGCATGCTCAATCGGGACGTCGAGCTGATCTTCGACTTCGTCCCGCACCGGGCAAAAGTCACGATTCGGCCCTGACGGCGAATTTCCCGCAGTCCGGCGAAAAGTCGGAACCGGAAGCCGCGTTTCGGGTCTGATGAGCCATGAGGCCGATCAGGCGGCTCCTCAGACCCGAAATACGATCTCTCCCTTTCCCAGGAGATTCCCGATGCTTCCGAGAGCTTTGGCCATTCTGGCCCTCTGCATGACGGTCGGGGGATTTCTCCCCGTGTCGACGTCGAACGTCGCCCTCGCGGATGGGTTCATCTACATCCCGAACGCGCACGTCGACATCCACATCCATCCGCCTCGGCCGCATCCGCCTCGGCCGCATCCGCCTCGGCCGCATCCGCCTCGGCCGCGTCCGCCGATCGTCCGGCCGATTCCGCGCCCGCGTCCGCGACCGAACTTTCCGATGCAGGTGACGCGCCATCGGGTCGATATCGAGATCGACGACACGGTCGTCAAGACGAAGGTCGAGGAGACCTTCTACAACCCGAACCCTCGGCAGCTCGAAGGGCAGTACATGTTCCCGTTGCCTCCGGGAGCGTCGATCTCGGGCTTCAAGATGAAGATCGGCGGCCAGGAAGTTTCGGGCGAGGTCCTCGAGAAGGACAAGGCGCGCGGGATCTACGAGTCGATCGTCCGGCAGGTCAAAGACCCGGGTCTCCTCGAGTACGTCGACCGTGGCCTCTTCCGCGCTCGCGTCTTCCCGATTCCGCCGCGGGGTGGTGTCGACGTGACGATCCAGTACACCGAGACGGTCCAGCGCGAGAACGGCGTCGCCGAGTATCGTTACCCGCTCGACACGGGCAAGTACGCCTCGGGTCCCTACCAGAACGTCGTCCTCGATCTCAAGCTGCGCTCCACGCAACCGCTGCGCTCGATCCAGTCGCCTGCGCACAAGGGCGACGTCTCGCGCAAGGGCGAGAAGGAGGCGCGCGTCTCGTTCGAGGCCAAGTCGCTCGCGGCCGACAAGGACTTCAAGCTCGTCTGGAACGTCGGCGAGGACGCGCTCGCTCCCGTGCTGCTCGTCCATCGCAACCACGAGAAGCAAGGGTTCTACTATCTCGCCATCTCCCCGCGTCCCGAGAAGCCGAAGAAGGCGCCGGCGAAGGACGTCGTCTTCGTGATCGACACGTCGGGCAGCATGCTCGGTCGCAAGATCGATCAGGTGAAGAAGGCGCTGCGTTACTGCGTCGACGGACTCAACGACGGCGATCGTTTCAACATCGTCGATTTCTCGACGGAGGCCCGTCGTTTCCGCGACAGTCTCGAGACGGTGACGAAGGAGACGCGTGAGCAAGCGCGCACCTACATCGACCAGCTCGTCACTCGCGGCGGGACGAACCTCGAGGAGGGCCTGCGCTACGGCCTGCAGAACCTCGGCGAGGGCGACCGTCTCCAGATGGCCGTGCTTCTGACGGACGGTGAGCCGACCATCGGCATCGTGCGTCCTGAAGATCTCCTCAAGAGCGTGCGGACGAACAACAAGGCGCGTCGCCGCGTCTTCGCCTTCGCGGTCGGCGAGGACCTCAACGCCAAGCTACTCGATCAGCTCGTCAAGGCCGAGCAGGGCGCGTCGCAGTACATCCGCGACCAGGAGGACATCGAGCTGCGCCTGTCGAGCTTCTACGACAAGATCGACTCGCCCGTCCTCACCGACATCCGCGTCGAGTTTCCCTCGGGCGGCTTCACCGACGTCTACCCGAAGCCCTTTCCCGATCTCTTCAAGGGGGAGCAGCTCGCGATCCTCGGTCGCTTCGAGGGCAGCGGGCACAAGTCGATCGTCGTGCGTGGCAAGTTCCTCGGCGAGGAGCGCGTCTTCGAGTACTCGCTCGACTTCGGCGACGGCAAGCCGAACGGCAAGAACGACCACGTCGCTCGCCTCTGGGCCGCACGCAAGGTCGGCTACCTCATCGAGCAGATGCGCCTGACGGGCGAGACGAGCGAGGTCAAGGGCGAGGTGATCCGCCTCGCGAAGCTCTACGGAATCATCACGCCGTACACTTCCTACCTCATCGTCGAGGAGGACAACGCCGTCGCGTTCCGTCGGAACCAAAACGGACGCCCGCACCGCCTCGGTGGTGCGCGAGCGCGTCCTGGCGTCGCCGGGCAGCAGCAGGGGCAGGGCAACTCGGCCCTCGACCCGTCCGCCGGCGCCGACGGTGATGTGCTCGAGAGACGCTACGCTGCGCGCGACGCGCTCCTGCGCAAGCCGGCGTCGAAGGCTCCCCCGAGCGAAGCCGCCGGTGGGGTCCAGCGTGCCGGCGAAAGCAAGGGGGGACGTACCACGGCGGATCGTAAATCCGACTACGCCGACCGCGCCAAGAACATCGCGAGCGCGGGCAAGGCCTTCGAAAAGGCGCGCGGCAAGCAGGCGATCGAGTTCTCACGCCGCATCGAGAAGCTCAAGAAGTCCGAGAGCGAGGACGAGGCCGACGATTACCTGCGCGAGCAAGTCAATCGCGGCGGTGTCTCCGTCAAGAAGCTCGCCGGACGCACCTTCTACCTCCAGGGCTCGCGTTGGATCGACGCGGCGTTGACCGCGGCGAAGCTCGAGGACGAAAAGAAGGTCGACCGGATCAAGTACCTCTCCGATGCCTACTTCGCCCTCCTGAAGACGCACAAGGGCATCGGCAAGATCCTCTCGGTGGGCTCGAGTATCACGTTCGTCTGGAACGATCGCGTGATCTCGATCGACGG
>CAYZGY010000134.1:0-8765 GCA_964478085.1 uncultured Planctomycetia bacterium | reverse complement strand
CTGACGATCGACGGCTGACGATCGACGGCTGACGATCGACGGCTGACGATCGACGGCTGACGATCGACGAGCTCGATCGTACCGAACGCCTTCTGCGAACGTCGCTCGTTCCGGTAGAATGGTCTCGATGACCAGAGCCGAAACGAGCGACGTTCGCATCTATCTCGACCACGCGGCGACGACACCGCTCCATCCCGAGGTCGCTCGGGCGATGGAGGTGTTCTACGCGTCGGGTGCGGCGAACCCGAGCTCGATGCACACCGAGGGAGTCCGTGCTCGCGATCTGCTGGAGGAGGCGCGCGCGTCGATCCTCGAGTCTCTCGGGGCCGAGCACGAGGTCGAGCCCTACGATCTCGTCTTCACGTCGGGCGGCACGGAGGCCAATCAGTCGGCGTTCCTCGGTTCGGTGCTCGCTCGCGACGGCTCGAAGCCCGCGAAGATCATCACGAGCGCCGTCGAGCATCCGTCGATCCTCGAGGCCGAGCCTGTCCTCGCGCGACTCGGCGCGAGGCTCGAGATCGTTCCGGTCGGCAAGGACGGCCGCGTCGATCCGGCGGCCATCGAGTCGGCGATCGACGACGATACCGCGCTCGTTTCCGTGATGGCGGCGAACAACGAGATCGGGGTGACTCAGCCGGTCGAGGCGATCTCGAGCATCGCTCGCGCGAACGGCGTTCCCTGCCATGCAGACAGTGTTCAGGCGCTCGTCAGTGGCGAGCAGATCATCGGTGCTCGCGACCTCGTCTCGCTCTCGGCGCACAAGGTGGGGGGGCCGAAGGGCATCGGCGCGCTTCTCATCCGGCGCGGAACTCCGTGGAGCCCGCTACTTCGAGGCGGACAGCAGGAGGGGGGACTCCGCGCGGGAACGGAGAACATCGCAGGAGCGATCGCGTTCGCGAAGGCCGTCGAGCTGGTGATCGTCGATCGTCCAGCGCAGCGTGGACGGCTCGGCCAGCTGCGGTCAGAGGTGAGGCGCGAGCTCGTCCATCGATTCCCGGACGCGCAGTGGAACACGCCCGAGAGCGGATCCTTGCCGCACATCCTCAGCGTTTGGTTTCCAGGCGTGAACGGCGAGTCGCTCGTCCAGCTGCTCGATCACTTCGGTGTCGCTGCCTCGACCGGCAGCGCTTGCAATGTCGGCGCCAAGAAAGCGTCGCACGTGCTCGCGGCGATGGGGCGGAGCGACGAGGAGATTCGCGGCGCGATCCGTCTGTCCTTCGGTCGCGCGAACTCGTCCGAGCAGATTCCCGAGATGGTCGATCGAATCGGACGCGCGGTCGAGCAATTGCGCGCCATCGCGGGCTACCCTGCCCGGGGGTCCATCACTTCTTGACCGCGTCCGCTCTCGGCAGCGGTTGCCCGAGCTTGATCGCTCGGTCGATCGCCTTGTGGCACTTTTGGCTGCAGGACCAGACCGTTCCGTTCGGCCCGAGGACCTTGCTCCCCTTCTTTGTCTCGAAGCGTTTGCCGCAGACAGGACACTTCGAGATCGGCGGAGTCTTCGGGATCAGCTTCGCTCCTTCCGGAAGCGAGAAGAGCTTCTCGTCGAAGTCGAGCTCCGTCACTTTCGTGACCTCGACCTCGATCGTTCGAGGGGAGAGTTCCGTGACGATCGTGATCTTCGCGCGCAGGGGGATGCCACGCACGTCGACGAGCTTCTCGAGGACCTCATCGGAGAAGACGCCGAGGCGTCGGTAGAGGCTGAAGTACTTGCCGCCCGAATTCTCCTCGCCACCTGCGTCGATCGACTCGGCGATGTCGGCGTCGAGGATCTGGCGACCGTTCTCGGTGACCTGGATACGGCGGCAGGGATAGCCGAGCCGTGGCCCGGTCGGGCTGTAGTCGATGAAGACCTCGCGCGAGCCGTCCCGCTTGAGGTGGAGGTGCTTGAGCGCGGCTTCGCGCTCCGCGGGTTTGTCGTTGAGGATCTTCTTGAGCATCTGTCGCTCCCAGAGCGTGCGACGCTTCTGGAAGTCTTCGAGGTCTCCGCGATGCTCTTTGTAGCCTTTGCCGTCCTTCGTGTAGCGTTTGCCGTCGCGGGACAGCCCGATCTCCCAGGTGATCGTCTCGTCGCTCGACCTCCTGGAATCCTTCGCGTTCCCTCCGGCACCCGCAGGGGCGGTCGCCTTCGTTTGCGGGATGCGCACGATGCGGACGGAAAGCCGTCGCTTGCGATCGGAGCTCGCGTACTCCTCGAGCCGGATGCGACCCGACTCGGCGTCGAGCCAGAACGTCTGGAAGCTCTCGTTGGCCGAGTCCTTCTCGCTCTCGCTCCGGATCGAGGCTCCACGCGTCACCTGATCGACGCGCAGGATCTTGCGCGGGGCTCCGACCCCGCCGGCCCTTTCGCCTCCAGCCGCCCCCGGGCTCGCTTGGCCGGGGCTCACTTGGCGGAGCGTATCGGCGTGCGTGAGCGCGGGTGACCAAAAGACCGGTGACCAACAGAGCACGGAGAAGCCGAGGAGGAGGGCGCCAGTCGAGGTTCGTGATCTGTCAGGGGGGGCTCGCAGCATTCGTTCTCCAGCTTCTCTTCTCGGGTCTCCACATCGTCGGACGTCCGGGAACGTCCGCTCTTCAGTCTGACTTTGCCCCTCGGGAATTTCAGGCCTTTTTTCAGGGTTCTCGCGGGGCTGCGGACGGAAGGGGGCTGTGAGGGACGGCTTGCGATGAATCTTGCGCCGGGTACAATGGCTGCGATCAAGGGTCCAACGGCGCTCTTCGGGCGTCATCGGCAATCTCGCGTTCGTCCGTGAGCCTGACGGTGACGGAATTGTCTGGGTCGAGAGTGCCGCGCGAAGGATCCGCTGGAACTTGCAGCGATCTAGCCGGGGAACCGGATAGCCGTGAGTCTCGCCTCGTCCGCACGAGGCTCCCTACGGTGGAACGTGGGGAAAGAGGAGGAAGCATGACCGTAGTGAGTTCGAAGTCGAAGCGCGCCGCCACATCGCTCGCCTTCGCGTTGCTGTTTGGCGTTCTGTCGATCGGTTCGAGCCTGCGGGCCGATGAAGCCGAGGATTGCGAGTTCATCCGAGGCAACATCATCGACCGTACCGAGGTGGTCACCGTCGACCTCAACGACGGTGTCAACATCCTCGCGTACCTGTTCCTCGGGCGCAGTGTACCGGAGTGTCTCGACGCGGCGGACGTCAACAACAACGGTCTCGTCGAGCTCAGCGATTACACCTATCTCGTCGAGCACCTCTTCAACGACGGTCCGGCTCCGGATGCTCCGTTCCCCGCGCCGGGTGTCGATGACGATCTGGGTGTGACGGTTCCCGACGAGGCCGACGAGCGCTTCGAGTTCAAGATCGGCGCGAGCGCCGGCGTGCCGGGTCAGAGTGGTCTCTCGATTCCCGTGACGCTCACCAACGATGAGCCGATCACGGGCTTCCAGATGGTCCTCGAGTACAACCAGCGCCACGACGACTGCCCGGACCTGCTGATCCAGGAGATCCGTACCGAGGAGAACACGCTCCTCTCGGCGGAGAGTGCCGAGTACATCATCGCGAACTTCGACAACGTCAACGGTACGGCCGTGATCGCCGCGCTGAAGGATTTCGCGACGCCGTTCTACTTCGTCTCGGGAACGGATCCGTTCTTCCCTGCCGGCGAGGACCAGCACGTCGCCGACATCGTGCTTGCGGTCGCCAGCTGCGCGGACCAAGGCTGTACGGACTTCGGCTTCACGGATAACGTCCTCGTCCCGATCGGCCTCGGCGAGCCCGACCAGGGATGCTGGGCGCCGGCACACAACCTCGTCTTCATCGGTGGCGAGGCTGTCCGGCCGATTCTCACGCGTGAGGGCGACTGCGGTGTCGCGATTCGACGCGGCTTCATCCGCGGCGACGCGAACAAGGACGACGGAGTCGATGTCTCGGACGCGGTCTTCATCATCGCGTACCTCTTCCGCCTCGGCGACGTCCCACCCTGCTTCGATGCCGCCGACTCGAACAACGACACCCGTCTCGATCTCTCCGACTCGATCTGGATCCTCAACTACCTCTTCAAGGGTGGTCCCCAGCCCTCCGAGCCCTTCCCGCAAGCGGGCGTCGATCCTTCGGACGACGGCTCGGGTAGCATGGGCTGCGAATCAGATCGAACGTCCTGAGTTTCCAATTCCTAAGTAACTAAAAACGGCCGCTCGTCTTGCCGAAGGCGAGCGGCCGTTTCGTTCGAGCTCTTCGTCGCTGAAACCCGCCAATGCTAACAGCTCAGGGTCTTGTTGAGCTTCCCAAGCTCTTCTCGCTCCCAACGCCTCGCATCCTCGTAGAACGGAAAATCGCGTTCGCGCTGGCGGAATTCGGCGGGGTGCTGGACCCAGCGGCCGAGGTGGCGGCGGATCGGGAAGAGTTCGTGGAGGACCTCGTGAAAGACGATGTACTCGGGGTAGAACTCGGGCACCTGCTCGTCGTCGAGGAGCGGATTGACGAGGATGATGTTCGGCGAGCCCGAGGGTGTCTCGATCCACTTGCCCATCAGTGACGGAGTCGCCCTGGGTGACCAGCCGACTCGCAGGCGCCGCTGGGGTCGCTTGCCGTCCCCTGTCGGAGTCGTTCTCAGCTCGGGCCCCTGGTCCCGCATCACGCCCCGGTAGACCGCACGCAGATCGTAGACGCTTCCGATCGGCGAGCGGATCTCCGGCAGCGCCGTCGTCGTCAGCGTCAGCTCACGGTTGCGGTCGACGTAGTCCATGATGCGCGAACGGATCGCGCGGGCCTCGTCGCCGTCTTGCGCCGTGAAGAAGTTGAGCACGATCGCCTCGAGGATCGCCGGGGGCGCTCCGCAAAACAGGCGATGGACACGCAGCGTCGACGACGTCCCTCGTCGATTGAGCGAGATCAAGGTGCTCGCGTTCTCGGTGAAGACGATCTTCAGGCGGCCGCGGAAGAGCGTTTCCGGGCGATGGCGCCAGATGAGGGATCGCAGGTTCTCTTCAGCCTTCTCAGTTCGATGCATCGTTCGCGGGAAGCGATTCTGGAGTCGCGGTAGAGGGCGATGCTCCCGGCGTTGACGATGATGATCGTAGGGCTCGAAGCGAAACTCCGCAAGTGACGATCTGAGGCGATTCGAGGACTTGATTACGGGATGGACTTCGGAAGTCCGGTCACCTGGAGATCGACGTCCGTGGGGACGTCGAGCAGCAAGCGAATCGCGGCCTCCGGATCGTGACGACCGAGCTCGATCCGATGGACGCTTCCGCGGCTGCGGGCGATGTCCTTGATGCGGAACGTCGCGCCGTTGGGCATGTAGAAGCCGACCGCGCGATCCGAGTCGGTCATCGAGTAGACGAGGTAGCGTCCCTCGTCATCGTTGAGCTTGCTGCGGTGCTCGACGAACCCGATGCGGAGGCGCTGAACCTCGTTGCCGACGACCTTGGACGTGTAGATTTGGCGGTAAGTCGAGAAGATCTCGTTCTCGATCTTCGCTTCGCGCTCGGCGGCGAGCGTCTGCTCGCGTTCCACCGCTTTTCGACCGTATATGTCGGGCGGGCCACCGGCGCACGAAGAGAGCATGGCGAACGGACTCGCGATGGCGAGGCCGAGCGCGACCGTTCGAATGACTCGAATGCCTGACAACATCTTGCTCGTTTCTTGTCCCGTTTCTTCTGTGATCACGCGGAAGCGTCAAACCGCGAACAGTCGAGCCAACTCGTCACGGACGGCTTCCGTCATCGCGTATCCGGGCGCAGTCTCGTCTCCGGCTTCCGCGAGGAAGGAGACGACTCCGCCACGAACTAGCAAGCGACCGTCGGACCCGTACGGCTCGAGACTCCGATCGACCCATTGTTCCAGCTCGGCGCCCGTTTCTCCAGCGTGGAGTCGGCGAAGAAGTTCCGGGACGAACGTGTCGCCGAAGTGGACCTTGCGGCGGATCGGGACGAGGTCGGAGACGTCGAGCGTCCAAGGCTTCGGTCGGATGTCGACGCGGGAGAGAATCTCGAGGAGGAAGGAGCGCGCCACCGCGCGGGCGAGCTGGTCGACCTCCCGCTTGCGCTCGGCGATCGCCTCGGGGCTGGCGCCTTCGCCGAGGGGCGCGTCACAAACTTCCACGTAACATTTGTTCTTCGGTTCCGTACCGCTCGGACGCAGCACGATGCGCACGTCGTTCTCGAGGTAGAGGGTCTGGAGGTCGCGCGAGGCACGGTCGGTCTCCGAGAGGATCTCTCCGAAGGCCTCGGTGTCCCAACGATCCACGAACTTCTCGACCGCGAGCCCGTGGATCTCGGTCGGCTGATTCTCGCGCAGGCTGTCCTGGATCTTCTCGATGTCGAATCGGCCGTCCGCACCTTCCATGACGTTCGAGCGCAAGACGTTCGAGACGTACCCGAAGCGAGCGTAGATGTCGTCGAGGTGCTCGAGGACCGAGCGACCGTCGTCCTTGAGCTTCGAGATCAGCTCGGAGATCAGCACGGCGGCGCCGGCGGCGTCCTTGTCGCGGATCGACTCGAGGACGAGGTAGCCGTGCGACTCTTCGATGCCGACGACGAAATCGTCGGCCGTGCCACGGACGTGATCGTAGACGCCGTCGTCTTCGATGCGCTTGAGGACGTCCGCGATGTACTTGAAGCCGATCGGGAGATCGCTGACGCACTGCATGCCCGTCGACTCCGCGATGCGGCGGAAGAGCGATGTCGTCACGACGGTCGTCACGCAGAAGGGGTTTTCTTTGCCCTCGGCCGCGCCACCGCGAGCCATGTAGTCGGCGAGCAGCACACCGACGACGTTGCCGTTGACGAACGACCAGCCGTGCGTCGGATCGGGCACGACCATGCCGAGGCGGTCCGCGTCGGGATCGGCTGCGAGGACGAGGTCGGCGCCGATCGACTCGGCGTGCTCGGTCGCCTTGACGAGCGACTCTTCGACCTCGGGATTCGGCGAGCGGAACGGGACAGTCGGAAAGCGTCCGTCGGGTTCGGCTTGCTCGGAGTAGCATTCGACGTCGAAGCCCGCCGCCTTCAGCGTCTCGCCGACGGAGGACCAGCCCGTGCCGTGGAGCGGAGTGAAGACGATCTTCGCGGAACGCAGATTCGCGTCGAGCGAGACAACGGCGTTCGTCGCGACGTACTCGTCATGGACGTTCGCGGGAATCCACTGAACCTTTCCTTGCTCGACCGCGTCGTCGAAGGGCAGCGACTCGGCGCGTTCGATCGACTCGACGATCGTCGCCATCTCCTCGTCGAGCGGGGGAATCTCCTGGCCGCCGCGACGGTTGTAGATCTTGGCGCCGTTGTCGTCCGGATGATTGTGGCTCGCGCTGATGTTGAGCCCGCCGTGCGCGCCGAGCTTGCGGATCGCGAAGGATAGCTCGGGCGTCGAGATGTAGCGCGTCGCGTCCGGCGAGTTGAACCATACGTGGACGTCGTTCGCAGCGTACACCTCGGCGGCGACGCGCGCGAGGTCGAGCGAGGTCATGTCGAGCAGCGGGTTGTCGATCGCGCTGTCGTACATCGTCTTGAGGTCGGTGAAGATGCGCACGTCGTACGCGATGACGACGCTGAGCTCCTCACCGGGATAGTGCTTCTTGAGGAACTCGCAGTGCCCCTGAATCGACGTCGAGACCGAGAACGGGTTGAGGCGATTCGTGCCGAAGCCGACCCGGCCGCGTCGGCCGCCCGTTCCGAACGGAATGTGCTGATAAAACGCATCGAAGAGGTCGAGGAATCGTCCTCGCTCGACGAGGCGCTCGAGTTGCGGGCGTGCCGAGGAGAAGGTGTCTTCGGTCAGCCAACGCTCGAGGTTTTCGATCGCGGCCTTCTTGAGTCCGTCGTCTGCCTCGAGACATTCGATGCCCGTGCGAGCCTGCTCGACAATCGTGTTCGCGTTCGCGGTCGTCATTTTCGGGACCTCTCTCCGATTCACTTCGCTTTTCGGACCTTCGGGGGATTTCGGGTCCGAATCCTTCTGTTGACGCTATTGTCGGCGGATTTTCGCTCCAGCCGAACACGCGAATGCCGGAAATACCCCGTTCGACCTATGTAGACCCCCGGAGAAGTCGTCAAGACCGCGAACGATCACGCCGATGTGCGAGGTACGGCGTGAACTTCAGGGCGCCGCGAACGGGGCGGTTTCTTCGAGGCTCAGGGGGATCGAAGACCTCGCTTCTCGAGACATCTAAGGAGGAAGCAACGTGACGGATTCGAGAGACCAGCAACTGTCTTGGGTCGAAACGAGCGATCTGCTCAAGACCGAGGCCTTTCCGCCTCGGCGGGAAGAGAAGGCGCCCGAGCAGCTGGTGAGCTCGATGCGAATTCACGGGATCATCACTCCCGTCTTGGCACGGCCGACGTCGAACGGACTGCAGATCGTTTGCGGCATGCGTCGCGTGCACGCGGCGAAAGTCGCGGGTCTCCAGAAGGTTCCGACGCTCATCGCGAACCTCGAGGACGTCGAGGCGATTCGTTGCTTCCTCAATGAGAACCAAGTACGACGTCACCTCGACCAAAAGCAGGTCGAGGAGGCTCTCGGCCTTCTTCGTCGCATGCGAGATGCCGGTGACTCGAAGGTTGCCTCCGGAGAGTCCGAGCGAGACCTCGAGCAGGATGTCGCGCTGCGATCGGAGGAGACGCGTCTCTTCGAGTACGACGAGACCGAGGCCGAGGCGCTGCTCGACAGCGCGTTCGGCGAGGATGGTGTCGACGCGAGTCAACGAGGTTGCGACTCCGAGGCGACGATGCCGCTGTCGTCGTCGCCGCCCCCCCCGCCCCCCCACCCGCACGCTGGCCGGTGGCAGACACCGCACGCGGCCGCCGCGCAGGCCGCGCCCGC
>CAYZGY010000133.1:0-13273 GCA_964478085.1 uncultured Planctomycetia bacterium | reverse complement strand
GCATCGAGCTCCGACGCCTCGGCGTCTTTTTTCGGCTCGGCACTCGACGCGTGTAGGAGCCCCGGAGACCGACGTCTCATCATTGACGCCATCGCGCAGCACGGCGGGCAAGGGGCGCTCGATGTCGCGCAGTCCCTCCTCTCGGACGAAGACGCTGCGATTCGCGGAAAGGCGGCAAACGCGCTGGTCAACATCGCCGACCGCATCCGCGGAACGAACGGAGGTCGCGCCAAGGAAGTTCTTCGGCTCGTCGTCGCGAAGAGCGATGACGAAGGCGCCAAGAATCGTGCGGGTGGCATCCTCGGCCAGCTCGAGCAGTACGAGGGCTACATCCTGAAATGGCGCTGCGCTGGAGTCTTCCAGCAAAAGGGCAAGGACGGCGCTGCGCTCTTCGACATCGCCTTCGACCCCGAGAAGCCGGACGCCAAGACCAAGTGGAAGCCGATGCGTCGCGGCATCGGCGCTTGGAACATCGATCTGCAGGTACCGCTCGGCAACATCGACAACGCGGCGACCTACATGCGAACGAACATCTGGTCGCCGAAAAAGCAAGAAGCCCAGCTCGAGATCGGCGCCGACGACGCGGTGAAGGTCTGGTTCAACGGCAAGTACCTCTTCGGAAAGTTCCAGATCCGCGGCCTCGCCCCGAGGCAGGACATCGTCCCGGTCGAGCTCGAGGAAGGCTGGAACGAGCTCAAGCTCAAGGTCGTCGACCAGGGCGGCGAGTGGTCGTTCTGCTGCCGCGTGCGTCAGCCGAGCGGCGCGGCCCTCGAGGGTCTGAAGTTCGAGGCGAAGAAGTAGGAGAGGTGTCCGGAATCCTGGCGCTGGGCAAACGGCGTCAGAATCGGCTTGGAGAGAGGGACCGATTTTTCAGCACTTACGACAAATCGAGCTGAAAAGCTGAATGGCACAGGGCTTGCTCGAGTAGATACCTGAGACCCAAGACCCAACACCCTACACCCCCCTCCACCTTCTCCTTCCTCAAGGACCCAGGGCCGCGCGGGGAAGACCGAGTCCTGACGATCGGGACGATCGGGCTTCCGCGAGCGGCCCTCTCGCCATCTGGGGCGAACGCGCGATCTACCGACTCATCAGGTACGCGAAGAGATCGACGATCTGCTCTTCGCTGAGCGTGCTCAAAAGCGCGTCGGGCATCAGCGACTTCGCGGTCTTCGTCGTTGAGACGATCGACTCGCGATCGAGAGCGAGCTTCTCCGTCGGTGTTTGCAGCTCGACTGTTCGTCCTCGACGCGCGCCGAGGACTCCGCTGAGGACGCGAGCGTCCTGGAGAACCACGGTCGAGAGGCGATAGTCCTCGGGGACGATGGCCGAGGGGTCGAAGATGTTCTCGAGCCAGTAGTCGACGTTGTCGCGCTGCGCTCCCGTGAGCTCGGGCGCGATCGTGCCTCCCTCGCCGAAGAGCTTGTGACAGCTGCCGCAGGTCTTCGTGAAGAGCTCCTTGCCACGTTCGAGGTTCCCCGTCTTGATGCGTTCGATCGTCAGGAGCTTTCGGTGCTTCTCGATCTGCGCGAGCTTGTCCTCCTCGAGGAGGCGCAGCTCCGGCCAGAGCTTGCGGACGCGCTCCGAGAGCTCTTCGTTTCCGAGGAGCTGGACGCGAATCAGCTGGAAGGCCGAGATCTGGATCTTCGGGACACTGCCCTTCTCGACCGCGTCGAGGAGGAGTGCCGCGCTCGCAGGACGTGCGACGAGGGCGTCGACCGCGGTGGCGCGCGCGCGCCGATGGATGCGTCCGAAGATCTTGAGGATCTCGGGAGCAGCGTCGGGAAAGGTGCCGAGTCCTGCGACCGCTGCCGTCGAGACGTCACGGTCCTGCGCGAGGTTTGTCAGGAGTGCGGCGGTGCCTTCCGCCTTCGACTTCACGAGCGATTGGATCGCACGCCGTCGGAACGCCGTCGAGAAGCGACCCTTGCCGCGTGCGATCTTGATCAGCTCATCCGTCGAACGGCCGTCGCCAAAGACGATCGAGATCTGATCGACAAGTCCGATCGCCGCATCGCTCCTCGATTGGCGAATCGTCTGCGCGAACTCATCCCAGCCCTTCGGCTTGGCGGCGCGATGCCAGCCGCGCAGCGCGTCGGCGATACCGCGCAGCGTGTCGAGACGCCCGGCGTAGTCGGGAACGCCGTGCATGTATTGAACAAGACCGTCGACGGCGCCTTCGTTCTCGTCGAGCGTCTCCGTTATGCGACGCGCGATGAAGTAGCGCAAGTCAGGGAATTCGGAGCTCGACAGCAGCGCGACAGCACGACGTGGATTCGCGGCGACAGCCGGCTCGATACCGTACCAGACCATCTTCGGAAGGACGGGATCGCCACGGAACTCCTTGCGCTTGGCGATCGATTGGGCGATCAGCCAACGATCATCGTGTGCGAGACGATCCATCGCGGACGCGAGGTGGACGAGGACGAGACCGTCGGATTCGGCGCTGGCGATTACCTGGAGCACGCGTGCGGTTTTTCCAGACGGCTGCCCGGCATCGGTCAGTAATTTGACGGCCCACAGGCGGATGTGCTCACTTTCATCTGCGAGGAGGCGGTAGAGCCGCTCGTCCGCAATCTCGCCGATGGCGTGAAGCGTCCAGAGCCCACGTAGCTGATGGCGGACGTTCTTCGAGTCCGTGGCGATCTGGAGGATCTTTCGAATCGTCCCTTCGGCGATGTTGACTCCGCGATGCGCGCGTTCTTGGAGGAGACGACGTGCGATTCGCGGGTACCAATCGTTTTCGTGACTCAGGAGATGGACGAGATCGTCGTTCGAGAGCTTCGATAGGTCACCCGGGACGGAGCGAATCGTCCTGCCGTGCGTGATTTTGAAGATGCGCCCTGAGCTTCGATGGAGACCATCATTCTCGTGACACTCGCCGATGTCGGACCAGTCGAGAACGTAGACGCCTCCATCGGGACCGTACGAAATCTCGATGCCACGGAAATAGAGATCGTCGGACTTGAAGACGTCGGGTCGGTGAACGCCCGTGTAGGTCGCGCCTTTCCGTTTCAGGGCATCGCGATTCGCACGTCGACCGTTAAGGTTGAGCGTGAAGAGGTCGCCGCGATACTCCTTCGGCCAATTGTCGCCGAGGTAGATCATCATGCCCGAGTGGGCGTGTCCTCCGCCGGCGAGATTCGTTCCCTCGCTCAGCCCCTTTTTCCTCAGGTCGGTCCAGTTTTCGTTCTTCTCGTCCCAGTGGACGTGATCCGCCGTCTGCGGGATGAGCCGGTAGACGTGCGGGTCGAGGTCCTCTCCGTACATGCGCTCGTAGTGCGCGCCGGGCACGACGTGCCAGAGGTGGCCGATGACCGTGTTGATGAAGAAGAGCTGTCCGAACTCGTCCCAGTCGTGTCCCCAAGCGTTCGTGGTTCCGCTCGCGACGACCTCGAAGTCGAAGCGCGTCGGATGGAACCGCCAGATCGAGCAATTGAGTACCGTGCGACGTTCGCGTGGTGTACCCGGTCGGCCGACTTCGGAGCTCGCCAAGATGCCGTGACGTCCGTAGAGCCAACCGTCGGGTCCCCAACGAAGGCCATTGGCGAAATTGTGGCGCGTGTTCGCTGTCTCGAATCCGTCGAGCATGACGATGGGATCGCCGTCGGGCACGGCGTCTTCGTCTGCGTCGGGGATGAACAGGAGTTGCGGAGGGCAGAGCGCCCACACGCCGCCGAAGCCGATCTCGACACTCGTCAGTCGAATGCCGTCGTCCCAGAACACCTTGCGATCGTCGGCGCGTCCATCGTTGTCCTTGTCCTCGAAGACGACGATGCGATCGCGAAGCTCGAGGTTGTGGAGGATCTTGCGGTCGGCGTACGTGTAGTTCTCGGCGACCCAGAGTCGTCCGCGGGCGTCGAAGGCTTGCGCTATCGGTTGGCGAACTTCAGGCTCCGCGGCGAAGACCGTCGCTTCGAAGCCTTCCGGAAGCTGTAGCTTAGCGAGCGCCTCCTTCGGCGTCAGAGGCTTCGTCGTTTCCTCCTGTGTGTCGGGGGCCTCGGGGAACTCGTCGTTCGCGTGGACGATGGGAAACGCGAAGACCGCGACGGCGAAGAGGAGTGTCGTGCGCATGTTCTTGGCTTCGTAGTGGTGGGCGACGGCGGATCTCGAGCCGTCGATCTCAGAGCTCTGGAATCGGATCCTTCGGGCCGACGTCCTTGCCTTCCCAGTTCACCTTGCCGTTCTCGTAGCGGAGGATGCGAGCGCGGCTTCCGGGGGCGGGCTTTCGATTGATCTTCGGCAGGTACTTGCGGTGAGACCCGATCACCTCGCGATACTTCGGATCCTTCGCGAGGTTCTTCCACTCGTTTGCGTCATCGACCATGTCGTAGAGCTCTTCGGAGCCATCGGCGTAGCGAATGTATCGCCACTTCTCACTGCGCACGCCGTGGTTGTCGTGATTGTGCGTCGTAATGGCGGGCCACTCGCGCGGCGCGTTCGCGTTCTTCAGCTGCGGCACGAGCGAGTGTCCCTCGAGGCCATCCTTCTTGGGCAGCCCGCAGAGCTCGCCCAGCGTCGGGTAGATGTCGAGAAGCTCGGCCGGCTTGCCGCACCTCGCGCCCTTCGAGACTCCCGGACCCGCGAAGATCAGCGGCACGCGTGTCGAGCGGTCCCAGAGAGTGTTCTTGCCCGTGATGAGCTTTTCGCCGAGGTGAAAGCCGTGATCGGACCAGAGCACGACGATCGTGTTGTCCGCGAAGCCGTTCTTCTCTAAGGCGTCGAGCACGCGACCGACCTGCGCGTCGATGAAGCTCGTGCAGGCGAGGTACGAGCGAACGATGTTCTTCCACTCATTCGCCTCCTCGAGAAACTTGAAGCGCGGCTCGGGCAGCTTCCAGTGGAGGTACCACGAGAAGCGCGGCGTGTCGTCACGATCCTTGCGATCGAGCGGCGGGAGCTCGAGCTTGTCCTCGGGGTAGAGGTCGAACCACTTCTGCGTCGCGAAGCAGGGCACGTGCGGGAGGAAGAAGCCGACCGAGAGAAAGAACGGTCCCTCCGGCTTCTCGTTGAGCCGCTCGACGGCCCACGTCGCGACGCGGTAGTCCTGCTTGTCCTCGTCGCGGTGCGGAAAGGTCCCCCAGTCGACGAGAGGGTGTGGGTTCGGCGTGTTCTTGACGAGTCGCTGCTTCGGTCTCGCACCGACGCCGGCCGGCGGACCGATGACGTCGAACTCGCTGTCCTTTTTTCGACGCCCGTAGCCGCCGTGGAAGATCTTGCCCGTCGAGTAGGTCTTGTACCCGTGCTTCTTGAGGTACTGGTTCAGCGTGACCGTATCTTTGAATTCGGGGACATTGCGAATCCACGGAGCGAGACCGTAGATACCCGTCGTCGATGGGCGCAGGCCCGTCATCAGGCTCGTGCGCGAAGGATTGCACAGTGGCGACTGGCAGTGCGCGTTCGTGAACAGAGTTCCACGCTGCGCAAGGCGATCGATGTGCGGCGTCTTGACCTGCGGATGACCCTCGAGGCAGCCGATCCAGTCGTTCTGATCGTCGATCGCGATGAAGAGGATATTCGGACGTTCCTCGGCGCGGCCGGACGTGAACGTCAGAATCGTCGATAAGAAGAGAACGAAGGACGCCAAGTGAAAAGAAACGCGCATGCGAACCGCTGGCTCCGGGTATCTTAGCTCTTTTCCTGAATCCTGATGACCGCTGATCGTAACTCACAACCCGATCTCCCGCACGGTTTCTCGTCGGTGAAGGAGAGTCGTATGTCTTCTCGTTCTCGCCTCGTCGGATTCGCCTTTCTCTGTCTCTTGGCCTTCTTCACGACAGGTGCTGTCGCGCAAGAGAAGAAGGAGGGGCCGGCGCCGATTCGTATTCTCCGAGGCGGTCCGAAGATCAAGATCCCCGAAGTTCCGCGCGACGAGGTCATCGGCTTCGCGATCTACACGGCCGATCGCGGCGTGCTCAAGATGAGCGCGCAGCTCTACCCGCTTCGGAAGGGCGAAGCGCGCAGCGTCTCGCTCGAGGTGCAGGAAAACGGGGCGTGGAAGAAGATCGCCGAGGCGAAGGTCGATCCCGAGGGATGGCTCGCGACATTTCGCGTCGAGAATTGGGATTCGTCGAAGAGCGTGCCGTATCGAGTGACGCACGCCGGCGGGGCGAAGTACGAAGGTCTCGTCCGGCGCGATCCGATCGATAAGGACGAGATCGTCGTCGCTGCCTTCACGGGAAACTCGAAGCACGATCGCGGACCTCGCGAGGATATCGTGCGCAACGTGAAGGCTCACGACGCGGACCTGCTCTTCATCTCGGGGGATCAGAGCTACGATCACCGCGATCACACGGCGGCGTGGCTCCTCTTCGGTCGTCAGTTCGGCGAGATCATCAAGGATCGACCGACCGTGACGATCCCCGACGACCACGATGTCGGCCAGGGTAATCTCTGGGGCGAGGGCGGCAAGGTCGCCAAGCTGCGCGGTGGGGCGGACGGCGGCTACATCATGCCGGCGAAGTACGTCAACATGGTTCAGCGTGCACAGACGGCGCACCTGCCCGATCCGTACGACGCGACGCCGATTCGTCAGGGGATCACGGTCTACTACACGTCGCTCAACGTTGGCGGCATCGACTTCGCGGTCATCGAGGACCGCAAGTGGAAGACGGGTCCCGCGGGTATCGTGCCGAAGATGGGGCCACGACCCGATCACATCAACGACCCGACCTACGACCGGGCTTCTGTCGACGTTCCCGAGGCACGACTCCTCGGTGAGCGACAGCTCGCGTTTCTGCGAGACTGGGGGACGAAGTGGGAGGGCGTGGTCATGAAGTCCGTTCTTTCGCAGACGATCTTTGCCGGTGGCGCCCACGTTCACGGTCGCCATAGCGGTCGCCTCCTTGCGGATCTCGACTCGAACGGCTGGCCGCAGTCGGGTCGTGCTCGTGCGCTTGCGGAGATCCGTCGTTGCTTCGGCTTTCACATCGCTGGTGACCAGCACCTCGCGACCGTGATTCACCACGGAGTGCACGCGTTCGAGGACTCGATCTGGTCCTTCTGTGTGCCTTCGATCGTCAACTTCTACGGTCGGTGGTGGTGGCCGCTGGAGAAGCCGCTGGCGCACGACGACAAGAGCGCGCTGCCGTTCACCGGACGCTTCTACGACGGACTCGGCAACAAAGTGACGATGCACGCGTACGCGAACCCGACGACGGTGAACCGCAATGCCGCGGGGCACGGCATCGTGCGATTCAAGAAATCGACGCGTGAAATTACCATGGAGTGTTGGCCACGCGGTGTCGACGTGACGAAGTCGGGCGCTGAGCAGTTCGTCGGTTGGCCCGTGACGATCCAGCAGACGGATAACTACGGGCGCAAGGCGATCGCGACGCTGCCGGAGCTCGCGATCAAGAACGCGACGGATCCTGTCGTGCAGGTCATCGATGAGTTCGACGGAAGTGTCGTCTACACGCTTCGCATCCGCGGGAGCAATTTCCGCCCCAAGGTCTTCCGCGAAGGAACGTACACGATCAAGATTCGCAGCGGCGACCGTACGAAGACGCTCGAGGGCATCTCGTCGATCGCCGCGAGCGCGAAGAAGACTCTCGACGTCGAGATCTGACTACTGCTTCGGGAGCTCGATACGCTTGATCTTTCGCTTCTTGTCGAGGTTCGCGTTGATCTCCTCGAGCGTCACCTTCTCGCTCTGGACACCGCCCTTCGGCACCTCGGCGCCCGCGACCCAAAGCATCGCGTTGAGCGCCGCGCGACGCTGCTGATCGTGGGCCCAGTTGCGGTGCCAGTGGCCGCCGGTGAAGCCGACGCCGCGTCCACCGTCCTTGCGCTCGACGGCCCACATCAGCGTCTCGACCTTGCCCGAGTTCGCGATGATGTGCGGGTACGGTTTCCGCGGCCAGCCGTTTCTCGAGCGCGTCTTATCGCTCGGGGCAGCGCGTAGGATCGACGTGACGCCCTTCATTCCGTCGCGAAAGCGGATCGAGAAGTACCACTCGTCGTGAACCTTGGACGGCTTCACGCCGCGACCGATCGGGTGAGCATCCGCGACTTTGAGGTCGGCTTCCCAGTGTGGGTTCGACGAGAAAGCGTGCTCGTAGTGTCCACCGATCCAGCGCTTGAAGGCTTCGCCGACCTTGCCCTTCGGGACCTCGCAAGCGTAGTGCATGCACATGATGCCCATGCCCTTGGCGACCAGCTTTTCTAGCTTCTCGAGATTGGGGATGAACGGGTGTCGTCCGCCGCCGTCCGAGTACATGACAATTGCGTCGGCGTTGTCGAACGCGGTCGGATCCTTCGGCCAGCCGTGGTCGTGGTAGCTCGCCGCGATGACGTTGTCGAGCTTCTGAAGACGACGTGCCAGGAGCTTGATGCCGGCGTTGTGCTCGTGCTCTCCACTGCCGTGCGAGGGCGCGCCCGCGAGGAGGACGATCTTCTTGCGTCCGTCCGTGAGCTTCGTTCGTTTGAGGCGGATGTCCTTGAACTGCACCGTCATCGGAGGGCCCGAGTGGATCTGCAGCGCGAGTCGACCGAAGAGGTCGCGGTGCTTCGTCTCGTCGTCGGTGACGTCGGCAGTCAGTACGCCGTTGACCGTCAAGGTCAGGCGCGAGCCCTTCGCCGTGATGCGGTAGGTGTTCCAGCCGTTCTCCTCGAAGCCGGCCTTCTTGTCGCCGAGGGAGCTCGTCTGTCGCTTTCCGCCCTTCGCGATGATCGTTTTCTGGCCAGGCTTCGCGAGAACGCGCCGCCCCGTATGTTCGTCGTAGAGCGCACCACGCCAATTGCCTGCGCGGTCGATGTCGGCTTGGTAGCCGAGGGCGTGACCATCGGGAGCGATCTGCGAGCGAATCTGGACTCCCGAATTCGCGCTCGGGCCACCGAGGATGCGGAATTTCATCTCGAGCTCGAAGTCGTCGATGATTCCGCCCTGCCAGACGAGGAACTGGTTCTTCTTGCAGGGGAGCTCGTCCGAAGAGCGAGCCGTGATCGCTCCGTCCTCGACCGACCAGTAGCGCATGTCGGGAGCCTTCCACCCCTTGAGCGTTTCGCCATCGAAGATCGGCCGAAACTCTTCGGCGATGGCGGGTGACACGAAAACGGCAGGCGACACGAAAGAGAGTGACGTGAAGAGGCAGAGAGAAAGAAGGGAGGCGATGCGACCGGTCCGGAGCATGGAATTCCTCGTCGAGGGGTTCGCGGAAAACGTTGTTTCGGGAAGGATCATTCTGCGTACGATAGGCGGCTCACACAACCGAGAATCGGAAGCGGATGCCCCCGAAAATCGACCTTCCCGCGGCGTGGCGGGGCGAAGAGCTCTTCGCGCGAGACGCCGAGAGTGATCTCGCGGAGTTGGACGCGGCTCTCGAGTCGTCCCTGATTCGTTCGGGGTCTGGGCTGGCGAACCGGCTCTCAAGCCTCCAGAACTCTCTCGAGCGCGGCGGTGGCGCGACTCGCGTCCGCGGCTTCCCGATCGATCGCTACGACGAGGCGCAGGCACGCACGCTCTTTCGCGCGATCTGCGAACGCGTCGGCACACCGATCTCCCAGAGCGCGTCGGGGGAGACGATGTTCAGCGTGCGCGACGAAGGATTCGGTGAGAACGATCCCCGCACGCGAGGGCCGAACACGCGCAAGAAGCTCAGCTTTCACACGGATCGCTGCGACGTCATCGCGTTTCTTTGTCTGCGTCAGGCCAAGTCAGGCGGTGAGAACTTCGTCGTCAGCTCGGTGTCCTTGTTCAACGAAATAGGCGCGACGCGGCCGGATCTTCTCGGCGTGCTGATGGCTCCGTTTTTCTACAAGCGCCACAACGTCGACGCGGGAAACGAGCGGCCGTACTGCGAGCAGCCGATCTTCTCGGTCTTCGACGGGCACTTTGCTGCGAACTTTCTCCGCGTGCTCATCGAGCGAGCGTACGCATCGAACGACGTGCCGGACATGACCGAGCAACAGCGAGAGGCGCTCGACTATGTCGAGACCCTCGCCGAGGACCCGAGGTTCCACGTCTCCTTTCGACTCGAGTCCGGCGATCTCCTCTTCCTGAACAATTGGGTGACGTTTCATCGACGTTCCGAGTTTGTCGATCACGATGATGTCACGCTGCGCCGGCACCTGTTGCGCGTGTGGCTCTCCGTTCCGAACAGCCGCCCGCTCAATCCGATGTTCGCCGGTAACTACGGGGCGACAGCGGCTGGGGCGATTCGCGGGGGCATGCACCCTCCGGGCTAGATTCCGAAAAGTTCGCGTTCGCGCCTCGTCCCATCGGATTCGTTCACACTGCTCAAGGCCAGTGCAGTCGGTCGACGAAAACAATTGATACGCAAGTGGGGGGCATCGAGCATGGGACGATGTCCGGCGGGTCTCTTTTCGGAACGGATCCCACGACGAGGATGTTTCGCGCCAATCGTCTCACCATCACGCAGCGTGTCTTGCTGCCGGTCGTCGTTCTTTCGACGGTCCTCACGGGAAGTCTTGCGTTTTACGTTCATCGAACGTCCCGAGAGTCGACGCGACGACTCGCCGTCGCGGAATCGATTCGCACGGTCGAGCGGTTCAAAGCGCTCAGGAAGTACTGCACCGAGAACGTCGTTCGAAAAGTCTCGGCGGGGTCAAACCTTCGAATCTCGTTCGATCACGAGGAGACCTCCGACACGATTCCGCTTCCCGCGACCATGATCCACGACATGAACGAGATCATGAGCGAGAGCGACTTGTCGACGAAACTCAGCCTTTACAGCGCGCACCCGTTTTCTCATCGCCGCTCCCGAATCCTTGACGAGTTTCAGCCTCTTGTTCGGTTCCGACTCCGCGGTGGCCACATCGGGTGTCGATCGAGAGAATAGGCGCATGCGTGTGCGACAATTCTTCTCGGTCCTGTTCCTACTTTCGGGGATCTCAGCTTTCCTCGATCCCGTCTCCGCTGACGTCGTAGCCAATTCGGCCTCCGACTGGCCCGGCGATGGAGCACAGGATGCCGACGGATGGTTCTGGGGCTACTACGATCGCACGAACGACGTCGACTTGACCTACGATGCCGGAGATTTCGTTCCGTTTACGAACTCGGCCGGACCGAACGGCGGCCCGGTCGGCGCGGACGCCGGCGGAAACCAGTGGACGGGGCTGCAGTGGGATGTCGAATCGAACTCTGCTCCGTGGACCTCGATGGGCCGTGATGCGACGATGCCGAGCAGCGCTTCGGGAGAGTCGCCGGAGCAGTGGGCGGTACGCCGTTGGGTGGCGACGGACGGTGGGACGTTCGCTCTGACGTGGACCCTGCGCAAGACGACGACGGGAGGCTCGGGTGTCACCGGATTGCTCTTCGTCAATGGCACGCTCTTCGATCGTGCGACGATTTCCGGTGTCGACGGCATCGGACTGCGGCGTGTCCGCGTCGTTCTGCTCGAGCCGGGAGATTTCGTCGACCTCGCGATCTCTCCTCAGGGGATCGACGGCGCTCGAAACAGCAACGCCGACTCGTGCTCCGTGCGTCTCATCATCGACGACGAGCCTCCCGATCGCGACGACGACGGCCTCGCGGAGCACCTCGACAACTGTCCCGAGACGGCCAACGCTTCGCAGCGCGACTCGGACTCGGACGGTGTCGGCGACGTGTGCGACAACTGTCCCGAGACGGCGAATCCGGATCAGGTCGATCGCACCTCGAATGGTGTCGGAGACGTCTGCGATGAGGGCGTCGTGATCGCCGACTCGCTCTCCGATTGGTCGCTCGCGGGAGCACAAGGTGAGCGTGGTTGGTACTACGGACTCTACAACGCGACGTTCGACGGCGACGGGATCTACGACGCCGACGATTTCGAGCCCTTCGTTCACGAGCGAGGGGCGATCGCGATTGACGGAAATCACTGGGACGGTGTCTCGTGGCGCCTCTCGAGCACGCCGGGAGACACGCGCGGCCCGTGGACGATTCTCGGCCGTGCCTCGCTGCACCCGAACGCGGCCTCGAGCACGCCCCTCGAGGAGCATTGGCCGATTCGACGTTGGGTCAGCGATCGCAGCGGTTGGGTCGGGCTCACTTGGACGACGCGGAAAACCAATCCGCGTGGCACGGGTGTGACGGGACGAGTCTTCGTCAACGGGCGACAAGTCGACTCCGCGGCCATCGTCGGAGAGGACACGGTCGGCGTGCGATCCAGTGTCGCGCTCGAGCTCTCCGTCGGGGACTTCGTCGACCTCGCTCTCGATCCACGCGGGCCTCTCGGAGACGCGTCCGACGGCTCGGACGGCTCGGCGAACTCGCTCGTCGTCAGCTTGATACTTCCCGATCGTGACGGCGACGACGTCGACGATCCCTTCGACAATTGCCCCGAGACGCCAAACGAGAATCAGCGCGACAGCGACTCGGACTCTCTCGGCGACGCGTGCGACAACTGCACCGACGCGTCGAACCTCGATCAGGCGGACCGAGACGGGGACGGCATCGGTGACGCTTGCGACGTGCTGCCGATCGCCGACTCGGAGCTCGACTGGTCGAGAACGGGTACGCAGGGCGAGCGTGGTTGGTTCTACGGTTACTACAATCGGACGCTCGACGAGGATCGAAGCTACGACGGGGATGACTTCGTTCCGTTCGTGAACACGGTCGGTGACTTCGGCGGCGAGGTCGCGTTCGACGGCAATCACTGGTCGGGCTTCGATTGGCGCTTCTCGGTCGACGCGGCAGCAAGGCGTGGTCCTTGGACGTCTCTCGCGCGACGCCAGGTCTATCCGAACGGCGTCAGTAGCTCGCCAGCGGAAGAGCACTGTCCCGTTCGCCGCTGGGTCAGCGACCGCTCCGGGCGCCTCGCTCTCGTCTGGCATGCGCGCAAGCTCGCGACGGGTGGGCGAGGAGTGACCGCTTCACTCTTCGTCGACGGGCGTCGTGTCGACATGATCCCCTTCGCAGGAGACGAGTCGACAGGCGTCACTCGATCGCTCTTCGTCGACGTCCAGGCCGAGTCGACCATCGACCTGATGGTCTCGCCGGACGGTCGCTGCGGCCCCGCGGACGACGGCCTCGACACCTGCAACACCTGGCTACACGTTTTCGCCGACGCGCCGAACGGATTCGAGCCGTCTCTCCTGACGGTCGCCGACTCGGCCTTTGACTTCACGCGCGGCGGCGTGCAAGGAGAGCGCGGCTGGAGCTACGGCTACTACGATCAGCGTAGCGACCTCGTCTCGGGGAACGGTCGCTACGAGCCGTCGGAGCTCGTCGAATTCACGAACGAGGGACCGGGTCCCGTGACGATCGACGGCAATCATTGGAACGGCACGTTCTGGGATCTCGAGCTCAACTCGGACATTCGTCGAGGGCCCT
>CAYZGY010000132.1:0-13292 GCA_964478085.1 uncultured Planctomycetia bacterium | reverse complement strand
CGCGGAACGTGCGGCGAAGCAGATGAGACGTGTAAGTCTTACCCTCGTACTCGCGCCCGAGCGCGCGCCGAACGGTGCCCTTCTCGAAGAGGCGGAAGCCCGCTTTTACGACGTCGACCCGATCGAGATCGGGCGGGTCCCTGTGTCGAGATACCGCCTGCGATTGGCCGAAGCGTCCGAGGAGGCCACTTTCCGGCGCGGTGATTTCGACGCCAGCGGAGCCCTCGATCTGACCGATGCGATCGCCGTTCTCGGCTTCCTCTTTTCCCGGGGAGCGGCTCCGAGCTGTCTCGCGGCGGCCGACGCGGACGGGGACGACGTTCTCGGCCTGAGCGACGCGGTTCGGACGCTCGCGTACCTCTTCCGCGGCGGGGCACCGCTCCCCGAGCCCTTCACGAGCTGTGGTCCGAGTGGCGGCGCCGATGGGCTCGGCTGCGAGAGTTTCGCAGGCTGTCCTTGAATCGGGGCCGGGCGGCGCCTACGCTGAAATCTCGTCCTCACGACGAATTCTTCCTACCGTCAACGCCCAACTGTGAGGGAAGTCCTGATGCCGCGCACACCCCGGGGTTCGTTCAGTCGGTTTTCGTCGCTCCTCTCGCTTTGCGTCTTGGTCGCGCTCACGTCGCTGGTCGAAGCTCAAGACAGAAAGAAGCGCGGCAAGGAGAAAGCGGCGAAGAGCCTGCGTGATGTCTCTTCGATCGCCAAGCTCGGCCGCGGTGTCCGCGGCAACGAGGGCTTCTTCGACGTGACGATCTACGGTCGTGACGAGAAGGGGAAGAAGAAGTCGACGAAGGCTTTTCTCAAGCTCGACGACGAGGTTCCGCTCTACGTCGACCGACAGGTCAAGATCGAGCACCTCAAGGAGGGCGACAAGATCGTCGTCTTCGGGCGCCCCGTCGAAACCGAGGTCGAGGAGCGAGTCGGTGGCGGTGGGGGCGGTCGTGGCGGTCGTGGGGGAGGCGGAAGGATTCAGCGCGGTTGGGATCGCCAGATTCAAAACGTCAAGGTGCTGCTCACCGGCGACGAGCTCGACACCAACGCTGTCTACAAGGACACGAAGGACCAGAGCCTGAAGTGGGTCCGTTCGACGATCACCTCGACCCTCGGGGGCATCTGGATCCGGCACGAAGGCAACAAGTACAAAGTCGTCCTCGCCAAGAGGGCTCCGATGATCAAGCGTTTCCGCGCCACGACCGAGAAGGAGCGCAAGGTTCTCAAGAAGGCGAGGTACGTCCACTTGAACGCCGACGAGACCGACTCGCGGCCGCAGACGAAGAAGAAGTCCGATGCCAAGAAGGAGTCGTACGAGGGCATGCGACTCATCATCCTCGATCCGCGTCTTCTGTCCTCGGGCTATCCGCTGCTGTTCCGAACCTAGGAGCTTGCGCATCCTGTTCCGCTCGTGGGGCTCGCCCTCTCCCGCGGGAGTTCCCGTAAAGGCAGAAATCACGGCTACGGGTGCGTGAATGCCCTCGTCCCGCAGGGCGCCTCTTGACGTCTCGCCCTCCGATCGCGAGGATGTCGCTCCGGTTTTCTCCCTCCTGAGTGTCCGTTCGAGAACCGCGCTCGACGAGCGCATGAGCCGGATGCTGAGGGAGATTCCGCTGCCGATGGTCGACGGAGGCCGAGATTTCGTCACGCCGGGGCGCCGCGGCCCCCCGGGCGCGCGGGGGCCCCGGGCGAAGTTCGAGTTCGATATGGGTTTTTGATAGGGTCCAGTTCTTCTTAGAACATTTCGATCGGACGGGTTGCTGCTGTGATTCAGTCGACGGAGAGCGCTCCCAAAACGACGCTCGATGAGCGCGAGATTCAGGCCTTATTGGCTGAAACTGCACGTCAAGTGAAGGTGATGAAGGCGAGCTGGTTGCGCGTCGCCACGAACCTCAAGACGGTGCGGGATCAAGAGCTTTGGCGTTTCGTCACGCCGACGTGCGAGAACTTCGAGGACTACGTCTTCGGCGTCCTGGCGCTCAATCGCGCGGTCGTGCGGCGAATGCTGCAAGCGATGGACTACACGGCCGAGCGCCGTCCCGAGTTCCTCTCGGAGTTCAAGGATCGTGGCGAGGAGATGGATGTTCCGTCGTACGACACGGTCAACCAGCTCCGTCGCGTCGAGGGCGACTTCGAGGGACGTGAGGGCGAGTTTCAGGATCTCGAGCGCAAGGTCTTCGACGAGGGTGTCGGTCGTCAGCGTCTCAAGAAGGAGATCGACGCGATGCTCGGAGAAGCGGAGCCTGCAGAGTCGACCGACTCGGCGACGCCTCCGGAAGCGCGTGCGAGCGAGGGACCCGTGACGATCGACGACATCATCGATCGCCTCAAGGACATCGAGCGCGATCTCATCAAGCTCGAGGTTTCGCCCGAGGTGAAGAAGATGGTCTTCAAGCTCGTCGAGACGCTCGAGAAGGAAAAGTAGAAAAGCCTCGGTCGAGAACGAGAGAGAAGTTCGTCATGCCGCTCCACCCGCAAGTCGAGGACATGCTCGAGCGTCTGGCGGCGCTCGGCCTACCTGCGCTCGAGGAGTCGACGCCCGACGAGGCGCGCCAGGGGATGCGTCTTCGGACGCTCGGTCTCGGAACGCCGGAGCCGGTCGATCGCGTCGAGGATCTGCGCGTTCCGGTCAGCGGCGGGGAGATCAGGGTTCGCTCGTATGCGATGGAGTCGAGCTCCGAGACGGCGCTCGTCTATTTTCACGGCGGTGGATGGGTCATTGGCGACGTCGGAACTCACGACGGCTTCTGTCGCTCGCTTTGCATCGCGACGGGTGCGAAGGTTTTCAGTGTCGACTATCGCCTCGCGCCGGAGCACGTCTATCCGACGGCGGCCGAGGACTGCTACGAGGCGACGAAGTGGGTGGCCGAGAACGGCGAGTCGCTCGGCGTTGATCCGGCGAAGATCACGGTGGGCGGTGACAGCGCCGGCGGCAACCTCGCTGCGGTCGTTTCGCTGATGGCGAGAGACCGCAGTGGGCCGTCGATCGCGTTTCAGCTTCTGATCTACCCGATCGCGGACGACGATCTCGACACGCCGTCCTACCTCGAAAACGCGACGGGCTACGGTCTGACACGCGAGGGCATGCGGTGGTTTTGGGATCATTACGTGCCGCTGGAAGACGGGGCCGACGGATCGGGACGCAAAGAGGCGTATGCCTCTCCGATCCGCGCGCAGAGTCTCGCAGATCTGCCGCCGGCTTTCGTGCTTACGGCGGAGTACGACGTCCTGCGCGACGAAGGCGAGGCCTACGCCGAGAAGCTGAGAGAAGCGGGTAACACCGTCTCTCTCAAACGCTACGACGGCATGATCCACGGCTTCGTGCGGCTGACGGCCGCGCTCGATGACGCTCGTGCCGCGCTGGCGGACATGGCGAGCGAGCTTCGAGCTCAGGTCGACTGACGACTGCTCGAGGGCCGGGCGCTCAAGGGCAGGGTTCGTACGACTCGCAGGTCAGCTCGTCGCCTTCGGGGGTCGGGTCGGCGCCGCACTCGTCGAACGGGGGCGGAATCCCGGGGCCACCCGCGAAGAGGAAGTTCAGGAGGTAGACCGCGTCCGTCAGGTCCGGCAAGGCTCCACCGTTGTCGTTCGTGTCCGACGTCTTCAGGCAGGTCGGGACTTCTCCGCCCGTGAAGAGGTAGTTGAGGATGCTGACGGCGTCGCTGAGATTGACGTTTCCATCAGCGTTCACGTCTCCGCGTCGAAAGCGGACGCCTTCCTCGTTCGCTCCTGCCGTCGTCAGCTGCACGTCGTCGAACGCGACCCAGCCCGTCAGTGAGTGGTCGTCGGGGTCTTCGAGAGCACAGAGGCGGATCTGAAGCGGTAGCCCGGCAAGGTCTGCATGTGCCGGATCGGGAGTGTAAGTGACACTGGCGACGACCCAGTCGTCTTCCGGCACGTCGACCTCGTCGACGTCCTCGGCGAGAACGGTGCCGCCGACGACCTGTCCGGCGAATCGTGCGCCGTCGCGGTTCTCTCCTCCGACGACGAGCTGAATCGCGTATCCGAACCAATCCGGCTCGTAGTTGATGCTTCCCGCGAGTCGACCGACCTCCGCGCTGAGCGTGTAGGTCCTCGTCGGGTCGAACGTCGCGTCGAGGATCTGGGCCGCCGCCTCGAAGTCTCGAATTTGCGGGTCGTCGGGAGAGTTCGTCGAGTCGTTTTGTCGGCTGCGCACGACGATGACGTAGTCACCATCCGGAGCATCGCCGCCGAAGCCGACGTCGAGGGCGCCTTGCTCGGTCTCGTCGACGCCCGGAGTGCCCGGATTCCAAATTCGCAAGGGGCCGCCGTTGTGGGAGATCTCGAAGTGCTGCCAACCTTCTTCGGCCCAAAGGTTGTACTTGTCCGTGCCCTCCGAAAACGGATCGAAGTCCGCTCGGGCTTCGAAGCTGGCGTTCGGAATCTCGATCGGAGTTTCCTGCGCGGATGCGAGATGTGCGAGAGCGAGAGACGCGATTAGCATCACGAGACACGAGGTACCCGTCGACCGCGTAGCAGCGTGGTCGACGGGTACCTCGAACTCGACTCGTGAGATCGAACGGAGAATCACGGACAGTGCGGCTCGACGCAGCCGAGCGTTGCGTCAGAGGGCAGCGTACCCGGACCGCAATCGGGGTACGGCGCCGGCGGCGCTCCACCTCCCGTGAAGAGGAAGTTGAGCCCGAAGATGCCGGAGGTCAGGTTGACCTGGCCCTGTCCGCTCGCGTCCGCTGCCGCGACACAACTCGGCTCGTCGCCGCCCTGGAAGAGCCAGGCGAAGATCTGGATCGAGTCGTTGAGGAGCAGCGTGCCGTTGCCGTCGGTATCGCCGCGCAGGAAGCCGGGCTCGTCGCCGTCGTCGCAGACGTTTCCGACGCCGTCGCCGTCATCGTCTGCCTGGTCGGCGTTCGAGTCATCGGGACAGTTGTCGCAATCGTTTCCAACGCCGTCCGAGTCGTCGTCCTGTTGGCCCTGGTTCGAGACCTCGGGGCAGTTATCACAGTCATCGCCGATCCCGTCGGTGTCGCCGTCCGCCTGATCCTCGTTGGCGACGCGGACGCAGTTGTCCTCGCTGTCGATGATGCCGTCGCGGTCCGAGTCCCGCGGACCGACCGTGCAGGGCGTCTCGCCGACGGCAACGTTGCGCACGACGAAGTCCTGACCGTTGTGGTACGACCAGAATCCGAAGTGACCGCTGCGGTAGGTCTCTTCCTCGACCTCGATCTTGAGCTCGCCGTCGGCGTAGAAACGGATCGTGCTGCCGTCGACCTCGATCTCCCACACCTCGCCGGGCTCCACGTCGCCGGTGCCCGGAATGATCGGGGTCTCGACACCGTTGTTCCAGATCGACATGCGGTAGCCCTGGTCGTCGAGGCGGTCGATCCAGTCGATCGTGTAGCCGCTGTTACCCGCGAAGCGGGGCGAGGTGTTCTGCGCGAAGAACATGCAGCCACCGTGGCGCCCGACCGCGTCGAAGGGTTGCGCGATGAACTGCATTTCGAACGAGATGTTCTGAACGCCGTCGAAGTTAAGCGCCGGGTCGTTGCCGGCCCATGCCCAGGATTCGGGAGCCACCGCCGTCGCGATGCGCAGACCTTCCTGCTTTTCGTCGACGTTCCAGTCGCCAGAGACCACCGTCCAATTCTCGGGCGGGCCGGCGGCTTGGTCGAAGAGATCCTCGAAGCAGTCGACGATGTCGAAGGCGGTGATCGTCTTCTCGACCGATTCACTCTCACCCGTCGTCGTACCGATCGTCAAGGAGACCGTGTACTCTCCGGCCGCGTCGTAGATGTGCTCGACGACCGCTTCACCACTCGCGGTCGTACCGTCACCGAAGTCCCATTCCCATGAGTTGATCTCACCCGAGCTCGTGACGGAGCAGCCCGCGTCGAAGGTCGCATCGACACCGGTGCCGATGCGATTGTTGGCGGGGCCTGAGAAGCAGGGGATCAAGTCGGGAGACGTGATTCGTACGTTGTCGTACGCGACCTGCTGGCCGCCGATCCAGGACCAGAAGCCCACGAGACCGTTTCGGTAGGTGTCGTCGTTCGCGGATACGAGGAGAACGTCGTCACCGTAGACGTCGATACTCTCCGGGCCGACGACGATGCGCCAGTTGCTCGGCGGATCGGGCAGCGCTGCAGCGCCCGAGCCGATGAAGACGTGCTGCGGGTTACCGTTGTCGATGCGAATCAGGCGGAAGCCGTGATCTGCGGGGCGATCGATCGAGTCGAGCTCGTATCCCGAGTTCGGGGCGAAGCGGTTGAGCGGATCGGAGCAGCAGAAGAGAACGCCCGCGTGGCGACCGACGCCGTTGTCCTGCCAGTTGAGCCAGTCGATGTCGAAGCTGATCTCGTAAGTGTTCGGAAGCGCGAGCGGCGGGTTGCCGGCCCAGATCGCCGACTCGGCACCCTGATCGGTCATCACGAGCGTGCCGTCGACGATCTGCCAGTCGCCGTCCGCGACGGTCCAGTCGTCCGGAGGGCCGTCGGCGCGCTCGAAGTCGTCCTCGAAGTCGGCCGCGGAGCCGAAGACCGTGACGGTCGACTGCGCGGGGGCTTCATTGCCATCCGTATCGGTGACGGTCAGCGTGACGACGTACGGATCGGGAAACTCGAACTCGTGCTGGACGGTCGCACCGCTCGCGGTCGAACCGTCGCCGAAGTCCCAATCGTACGACGCGATCTCGCCGACCGCGGTCGAGCACGTGGCGTCGAAGTCGACGATGAGAGGCGCCGGTCCCGCGCTGATCGACTGCGTGAAGCAGGGCAGGATGACCTCTTCTTCAAACTCGACGAAGACGTTGTCGAGGATGAGCTGGGAGCCGTTCTGAAAGGCCCACACTCCGAAGTGTCCGTTGCGGTAGGTGCCGTCGACGACCTCGAAGAGGACGACGTCGTCACCGAGGAAGCGAATGGTCTCGCCTTCGATTTCCACGCGCCAAGCGACGGGGGGATCGACCAGGTCCGGCGTGCCGACGAAGAGCGCGGTCTGCTGGCCGCCATCGACGCGTAGGAAGCGAATTCCATGATCGTTGACGCGGTCGATCCAGTCGATCGTGTAGCCGTTGAACGCGGGGTCGTACCGATCGGTGGCGACCGAGGCACAGAACGCGATACCTCCGTGATTTCCGACGCCGTCCCCCGGGGCCACGCCGAAGCTGACATTGAGGTCGATGTTGAGATCACCCGTCGAGCGGAAGGGGGGATCCCCGGCCCAGGCCCAGCTTTCGACGTCTACTGCCGTCGTGGTCATCGTGCCATCGACGATGTCCCAGAGGCCGGATGTGACGAGCCAGCCGTCTGCGGGGCCGTCGGGTCGCTCGAAGTCGTCGCTGAACTCGGCGGCGTTCGTGACACTCAGACTCGCCACGAGGGCCAACGCCGCACATGTCGTCAAGATTCGTCGGAATCGGTTCACCATGTCACTCCCTGGGCCCTCGGCCCTTGTTCCTCTAAGGACAGGAATCGAATTCTGCGCAGTCTAAACCATCGTCGGTCTCGTCCTCACCGCAGTCCGGATACGGAGACGGTGGCGGAGCGCCGCCGATGAAGAGAAAGTTCAAGATCGAGATCCCGTCGGTGATCTCGATGTTACCCGTGTCATCGACGTCTGCCGAATCCATACACGCCGGAGTATCGCCTCCCGTGAAGAGGAAGCTCAAGACGAAGATGCCGTCGGTCAGATTCTGCAGGTTGTCTCCGTTCGTGTCTCCCCGAACAAAGAGCTCCTTGTCGCCGCCGTTGCCGGGGTCTTCTGCGCAGTCGACCTCGTCGGGGCTACCCGCGAACGGACCTTCGACGATGCAGAGGTTGTCGACGAGGATTCGTTGATTGTTACTGTGAGCCCAGAAGCCGAAGTATCCCGAGCGACGGCGCTCGTCTTGCGCCTCGAAGACGAGGTCGCCGTCGCCGAAGGCGCGGATCGTCGGACCGTCGACCTCGATGCGCCAGACGCGCGGCGGCGTCGCGAAGAGATCGCCGCTGGGCGGCGCGAGGAGCTCGATGCCGGGCCAGAAGTGTCCGCTCATGCCGAAGTCGTCGAGGCGGTCGATCCACCAGACGTCGTACGCCGAGGTGTTCCAGCGCGAGATCGGCTCCTCGGCGTAGAAGAAGACCGCTCCGTGCTTGCCGACCGGATCGAAGATCTCCTCGGGAAACTCGATCTCGAACTCGATCGTGACGTCGCCTTCGATGAGCTGCGGGGGACTGCCGAGCCAGATCTGAGCCTCGTCGCCGAAGCCGCGTCCTTCGAGCTGGCCATCGTCGGTGATGCTCCATTCCCCGCTGGAGACGGTCCAGCCGGGCACCTCGCCGGCCGGGGCGTCGAAGTCGTCGGAGATGGGCAAGTCGGCGATCTCGACGACGCGGACTGTTCGCTCGGTCGTCGCTGGGTCGCCGTCCGCGTGCTCGATGCGCAACGTCACGAGGTAGGAGCCGGGGGCCTCATACGCGTGCTCGACAAGCTCGCCTTCGGCCTCGTTGCCGTCGCCGAAGTCCCAGAAGTGCCCGGTGATCTCGCCGGCGTCCGGGCGCACGACCGTGCACGATGAATCGAAGGTGAGGTCCTCGTCGACGTCCGCGGGCATCGGCGCGACGTCGAAGCAGGGCAGGATCGGCGCCCGTTCGACGTCGTCGCACTCGGGCGAGCCGGGCGCGGGCCCGTCGACGAGGCAGACGTTGTCGAAGCGGACGTGTTGGTTGTTCCCGTAGGCCCAGAAGCCGACGTAACCTTCGCGGCGCGTCTCATCTTGACGTTCGATCATCAGTCGTTCGTCACCGTAGACACGGATCGTCGGGCCTTCCACCTCGATGCGCCAGACGCTCGGCGGTTGCGATCCCAGGAGATCGGGATGCTCGATGCCCGTTCCCGGGCTCAGGTGCGTCAGAGGGATCCAGCGGTTGAGCCCCATGCCGTAGTCCTGCTGGCGGTCGATCCACCAGACGTCGTACGCGTTGATGTTCCAGCGCAGTCCCGGGTCGCTCGCGTAGAAAAAGACGCCCGCGTGCTTGCCGACGCCATCGAGAGGATCGGGCGAGTGGTTGAGGAACTCGATCTCGAACTCGAGCGTGAAGTCGCCCGTTACGAAGAACGGCGGGTCACCGATCCAGATGTGTGCCTCGCCGGCTTGTCCGGGCGCGTTGGCGGCGACGTCCAGCCGGCCGTCGTCCGAGACGGACCAGTCGCCTTGGAATACGGTCCAGCCGGGCACGTTCGGGCCAGCCGGCAGATCGTCGAAGTTCTCGGAGATCGGCAGCTCGACGACCTTGATGATCGAGATCGCGATTTGGACGGTCGCGTCGGGTCCGCCCGTGTGCTCGATCGTGAGCTCGACGACGTAGTCGCCTTCGAACTCGTAGCTGTGCTCGACGACCTCTCCTGCGGCCGATTGACCGTCGCCGAAGTCCCAGCGCCACGCCGTGACGGAGTCGCCCTCGGGGAGCGTCGTGCAGCTCGCGTCGAAGGTGATGTCATCACCGGCTCCGGCGATCGTTTTCGACGCTCTGGCGCACGGGAAGATCTCCTCGACGGTCGGAGGGTGGACGCCTGATCGCACCGAGAAGCTCTCGAAGAGGATGTTCTGCCCGTTCGAGTATCCCCAGAGACCGACGTGACCTTCCCGCGGCAAGCGATCGTCGACGATCTCGCTCAGGAGGATGCCGTCGCCGTAAGCGCGGATCGTCGGGCCTTCGACGGTGACCGTCCAGCGTCGCGGGGGGTCGCGCAGCTCGGGATGCGTGAGACCCGTGTGGTCGCCGAGAAACTCGAGCCCGCCGGCGCCGTTCCAGTAGTGAAAGCCGAGCCCGAAGTCCTGCGGTCGATCGATCCACCAGACGTCGTAGCACGGTGTCGTTTGGCGTGTGGTCGGCTCTTGGGCCAGGAAGAAGATGCCCGCGTGGCGGGCGACACCGTCGGCGTTCGCCGTCCAGGACTCGACATCGATCTCGACGTCGATCGTGATGTCGCCGACGACGACCCCGGCCGGGTTGCCGGCCCAGATGAACGCTTCGGAGCCGTTCGTGACGAGGCTGAGCTGGCCGTCTTCCGTGAGGTTCCAATCGCCGCTGACGATCGTCCAATCCGCGGGCGGCCCGGCCGCGCCGTCGAACTCGTCCTCGAAGGGGAGGATCGTGCCGACGACGCTGATCCTCTGGTCGACCGAGTCGACGTTGCCGCGATCGTCCTCGACCTCGAGCGAGACGACGTAGTTGTCGGCAAACTCGTAGGTATGCTCGACGACCTGTCCCTGCGCTGTGGCTCCGTCGCCGAAGGTCCACGACCACCGGACGATCTCGCCTTCGCTCGCCGCGGAGCAGCTGCCGTCGAAGGTGACGTCGCCACCCTCGGAGACGATGGTCGGCGTTCGCGAGAAGCACGCGGTGATTTCGGGGACTTCGACCTCGAGGAGGACGTTGTCGTACGCGACGTGCTGGCCGGCGCCGCTCCAAGTCCAGAGACCGAAGTGTCCGCCTCGGTACGTCGAGTCGTCGTGCTCGATGACGAGAGCGTCGTCGGCGAGTACGCGAATCGTCGGGCCGTCGACCTCGATCGTCAGATTGGTCGGCGGCTGAGCGAGCGGATCGCCGGCACCGCGCACGAGATTGTTGAGCGTTCCTGCGTCGCGTCGCGTCAGTGTGAGGCCCCGATCTTCGCCGCGATCGATCCACCACACGAGGTAGCCGCTGAATTGGCCGCGCGTCCCGGGCGTGTCAACGCAGAAGGAAACACCAGCATGACGTCCGACGGGCTGCTGGTCGTCGATGCGGAACGCCATGTCGACCGAGAAGACGTAGTTGCCGCTCGGAACGGATTGTGCGGGATCCCCGACGAAGGCGTGTTGCTCCGTCGCGCCGGCGGGGCCGGCTTCGAGGACCCCATCAACGATGTTCCACGAACCGTCGATCACCGTCCAGCCGTCGAGCAGACCGTCAGCTCGTTCGAAATCGTCGAAAAAGTCTTGCGCCGCCAGGTTGTGACGGACGCAGAAACCGACGAGTACGAGGCACAAGCAGGCAAGTGCGCGTAGTCGCACAATTCGACCCTCCACTGTCTCTCAATTCCCTTCCTCGCCGCGCCGCGTTCGCGGTGGAGACCTGGCCATTCAGGATACGCGGAGATTCGTTCGGACTCAATTACGGAAGGGGGGGCGTGATTGACTTTCCTGTTCCCCGCCCGGAAGGTGGGGATCTTCACGAGCGAATCCAGACCACGAGAGTAACCCATATGTTCCAAGTGAACGAGTACTTCGACGGCAAGGTCAAGTCGATCGGCTTCCAGGGACCCGAGCTCGCCTCGACCGTCGGCGTCATGGCGGCGGGGGAGTACGAGTTCGGCACGACGCAGAAGGAGACGATGACCGTCGTCGCGGGCGAGCTTCGCGTGTGTCTCCCGGGAGAGTCGGAATTTTGCGCCTACGGCCCGGGCGAGAGCTTCATCGTCGAGGCGAACGAGAAGTTCCAGCTCGAGGTCGCGAGCGACACGGCGTACCTCTGCACGTACGAGTAATTCGTCGCCCGTCGAGACACGAAAAAAAGGCGCGCCCGATCTTCCGAGCGAGCGGGCCTTTCCGGCTGAACGTGCCCGTCTTACGGAGCGCAGCGGTCCTCATCGCAGCCCTCGATCTCGACGCAGTCTTCCCCGAGCACCGGTGGCGGTCCGCCGGTGAAGAGGTAGTTGAGCTTGTAGATAGCGTCGGAGAGATCGACGGCTCCGCTGCCGTTGGCGTCGAGCAGCGCGATATTGGCCGGGTGTGCCAAAGTGCCGTCTCCGCACGCCGGACCCGATCCACCGAGGAATAGGTGGTTGAGGACTCCGACGGCATCGGAGAGGTCGAAGTTGCCGTCCTGGTTGAAGTCACACGGCTTCTGGATTCCACCGCTCGAGGGGCAGTCAGGGTAGACGCCGCCGGTGCCGATGCGCACGTTGTCGACGCCGAGCGACATGTTGACGCCGGCGAAGAGACCGGCGTGGCCTCGTCGGTAGGTCGAGTCAGCGACGTTGATGATCTCTACGTCGTCGATGAGCACGCGGATATTCGCCGCGTCGCATTCGATCTTCCAGTTGCCAGTGGGCTCGCCTCCTGCGGGTGCGGCGTTCGCGAGTACCGTCGGGACACCGTTGTCGAGGCGCACGAGGAACACACCCGTCGTGAAGCCTTGCTTACTCCACCGAGCGGCGTAACCGCTAGCGTTCGGCGCCCCGAAGTCCGTCGCGAGGCTGCTCGCGTAGAACACAGCGCCCAAGTCCGCGTCGCCTACCGCAGCGGTGGCTTGGATCACGTCGAACTGCAGCGACAAGCTCTCGGTGGCGGTCGCGCCGGCGGGGCTGCCGAAGTAAGCGATCGAACCCGAGTCTGCGGTCGTAGCAGTTCCTCCCGTGCCATTGCCGAAGGTGAGCCAGGTCGACCCGAACGTCGTCCAGTCGACCAGCGCACCGCGCGGGGCCTCCATGCAGTCGACGAAGGGCAGCCCCTCCTCGGCGATCGTGACTTCCTTCGTTGTCGTCGTCTCGTTGTCGTCACCGTCGGTGATCGTCAGCGTGACTGTGTACGTGCCGACAGCGCCGTACGTGTGCGCGACACTGACGCCGCTGTCCGTGTTGCCGTCGCCGAAGTCCCACTCGTACGAGGCGATGTCGAAGACTCCACAGAGATCGTCGGTACAGGACGCGTCGAAGCCGATCTCCTCACCGAGGAAGACGGTGCCCGGCGCCGTACAGTCGAAGCAGGGCGTCGCACCCGTAGAAGTCGCCTCGACGAAGAGGTTATCACAGGTGAACTGTTGGCCACCGACCCAAGACCAGAAGCCGAAATAGCCGCCACGGTAGGTCGCATCGGCGAGATCGAAGTACAGGACGTCGTCGCCCCAGACGCGAACGTGCGTCGGAGTCGTCTCGACGCGCCAGCTCGTCGGCGGGTCGACCGGCGAGTCCTCGAGCACCAGGTTCTGGAGCTCGACGAAGGCGCCGTTATCGACGCGCGAGAGGCGCACGCCGCGATCGTTGACGCGGTCGATCCAGTCGATGAAGTAGCCGCTGAACGCGCCGCGCGGAGCGACGCGATCACAGCAGAACTGGAATCCGGCGTGGCGGCCGATGGCCGCGACATCGCCTGGCACGGTGAAGTCGAAGTCGTACTCGTAGGTCGACTCGGGCAGCGCGACGAGCGCCGGCGAGCCCATGAAGATGAACTCTTCACCGTTCGGTCCGGTGGGACCGTTGGCGAGGACGCCATCCTGGACGCGCCAGCCACCGTTGCCTACCACGGTCAGGCCGGAGAGATCATCGCCGTCGAAGGTGTTCTCGTAACTTGCCGCGAGCTC
>CAYZGY010000131.1:286-13309 GCA_964478085.1 uncultured Planctomycetia bacterium | reverse complement strand
GGCTGCTCGATCGCGCGACGATCCTTGGGTTTACGGTCGAGGAGACGACGACCGGTTTCCTGACGGTCCTTGCCGGCGAGCTCCGGGTGGAGCGCGATGCTGTCGACCGCGAGCGAAGCCGCTTCGTACGCACCGTCGACATCGTTCTCCGTGAGGAGCTTCTCGGCCTTCTCGATGCGCAGGTCGATCTCGCGCAGGAGCTGCTGGTTGTGGACTCGCTCGCGATCTTCGAGATCGTCCGAGACGACGCGACCCTCGGAGCGACGATCACCGATCTGGTATTGCGAGCGACGCAGCTTCGTCCAGTAGTCGGGGTTCGCCGTGTCGTGGTCGACAGCCTTCTGGTAGTGCTCGATGGCCTCTTCGAAGCGACCGCTCGCGAACGCATCGTCACCGAGCTTCGCGTGGTAAGCGGCCTCGGCGACCTCGGCCTCGCGACCTTCGCGGAGATCGTCGAGAACGCGACCGGCTTCCGAGTTTTCCCTTCCCGCGTTGGCTTGCCGAACCGGCTGACGGGCGGGCTCTTCGTCACCCACGTCGGCCACATCGGCGTCGTCGGCATCGTCGGCATCGTCGGCATCGTCGGCCTCATCGTCATCGTCATCGTCGTCGGCGCCGAGGTCGCTCAGGTCGAGCTCGTCGTCGTCGCCGTCGCCGTCATCTTGGCCATCGCCGCCACCCGCAGGAGAACCACCCGACGCACCGCCTCTCGAAGAATCGTTTGCGGACGTCAGATCAGCGAGGAGGTCATCCGAGTCCGCGTCGCCGGCCTCGGCCGTCTTCGCTTCCTCCGATGTCGCGTCTTCTGACGTCGGAGCTCGAGTCACCGACTCTCCAAGCACGTGGCGCTGGCGCTTTCTCCGCTGCTCGATGGTGTCCTGACTTCCGCAGGACGGGAGCAGCATAGCGCTGACGCACGCCAGTAGGGCACAGAGAGCGAGTTTGCTCATGTTCGTGCGCATACTTCCAGTCTCCTTACAGGTAGCTTCGTTTCTTCTCGGGTTTCTAGTCTTTTGAATTCTGGGCAGTTCCGGGACGGACCGCCCAAAAGGGGGCCTAAAAAGGCGATTGTCCATTGTACTGACCGAGGTCAGTTGATCGGCTTCTCTTTCGCCGCGATCGTCACATTTGTAATGACGACGCGGGTGCAAATATCGACGATGTTCGTGACCATCTGCATCGGGACCGCGTCGCCGACGTTGATCGTCACGGGAATGCCCTTCTTGCCGCCCGTGTACGTCGCATGACGGCGGCCGAGGTACTCCTCGACCTCGTCGAAGTTAGGAACCTGATAGCGGTAGAGGACACGCTTGGACTGGCCGCCGGGTCCGTAAGTTGCAAGCTGCTGGCGACCGTCAAAGTTGCCGAATTCGTAGGTGTCGATGCGGTTGCCACTCGCGTCCTCGTAGTTGAGGGTGCGCAGACGGGTGCGCTCGTCGTCGGGCATCCAGTCGAGGAAGAACGAGACGTTCGCGAGATCGATCTGCGAGAACGAGCTCTGGAGACCGCGATCCTTGGGCAAGTAGGACGAGAGCTGGCCTTCGAGCGAGACGAACTTCGCGGACAAGAGGAAGAAGATCAGCAGCTGGAAGACGATGTCGATCATGGGAGTCATCTCCATGTCGGCGGAGTCTTTGATCCAGCGGTTCGTTTTGCTTCGTCGTTTTTTCGCCACGGTACGGTCCCTCCTCTACCCTTCGTCCTGCGGCTGCATCGTCGCGATCTTGAGCTTGTAGACTCCGACCTCCTGACACTTCTCGAAGATCTCGCGCAAGTATTCGGCGCGGACCTCACGGTCGTATCGGATCAGAATCTCGAGCTGCGACAGCTTGATGTTGTTCGGACCGTCCTCCTTCGGACGACCGCGGCCGCCCTGCGACTTGGGCAGTGCGTCGATCTCGACCTCTTTCGCGAGCTCCGCCTTGAGACCCTCGGAGTCCAGCTTCTTGCCGCCGAACCGGATCTCGCCGCGCCGCTCTTTCTTGGCCTCGTCGCCGCCCGAACGCGCCTGCACGACGTTGAGAAGCAGCATCGTGTTCTCCGACGCACCGGTCTTCTGCGGTTTGCCCTCGAGCGAAAACGGCAGCGTCAGCTCCTCGATGTTGACCGTGATCTGCGTCGTCAAGATGAAGAACATGATCAAGAGGAAGACGCAGTCGATGAGCGGCGTCATCTCCATCTTGACGTCGAATTCTTCTTGTCGCTTCTTTCTCATGAGAAGTCTCTAATTTCCGCCACCCGGGAAAAGAGTCACGAGGGCCGCTTCTGACTTAAGACTTAAATCGCGCCATGAGCTCTTCCGAGATCGCGCCGACTTCGTTGACGACGTTGATGACCTTGTTGCGGAAGAAGACGAAGATCGAGGTCATCGGAATGGCGACGACCAGTCCAAGAAACGTCGTTCCTAGCGCGATCGAGATACCGGACGCGAGCTCCTTCGGGCTCGGCTGGACCGGCGAGTTCGCGATCTTGTTGAACGTCACGATCATTCCGTAGACCGTTCCGAGCAGTCCGAGCATCGGCGCGACGTTACCGATCAGCGACAGGTAACCGACCTTCTGGTGCATCTTCGTCGACTCGATCTCGCCGACGTCGAGCATCGCGGTCTCCATCTCGTTCCAGCCTTCCTCGAGCTTCGAGAGACCGGCCGAGATCACGGCCGAGAGGAACGAGGGGTTCGCCTCACAGACGTGGTAGGCCTCCTCGTAGTCCTCGTCCTCGAAGAGCTGCTCGACGTGGCCGAGGAGCTCCGGCGGAACGAGCACGTCGCGGCGAATCTGGAACGCGAACGTGATGGTGAGGGCCACACCGATGACCGAGACGAGAATGATGACGAGACCCATTCCTCCGGCTTCGAGGAGCGCGTCCATGACGGTCTTGTCGCCACCACCACCGGAATCCTGAGCGAGCGCGAACTCGGGCAGGACCTGGACGGTCACGATAGCCATGAGGAAGAGCGCGATAAAGAGGGCGAATCGACCCGTCCAGCTGCTCAGCGGCCCACGACCGAAGAGGCCGTGACCGCGAAGCTCCGGGTTCAGTTCCGTCCCTTTCTGGGATAGGCGACGAAGCATGTCTCGATGACTCCTTTTTCTCGTCCGCGTTGATTCGGTTTATTTCTGGGGAAGTTCTCTCTCGTGACTCACTGTGGGTCGCCCATCAGGCGCCCGCGCGACGCTGCCATTCGGTGGCACGGTCAGCGCGACCGAGCGATCCGTAGACAGCCGCGAGATTCTTGCACGCCTCTTTGTAGACCGCTGAGTGACCCTTGTAGATCACCGCGGTGCGCAGCAGCCAGATCTCGGCCTTCTCGAGGTTCTCCTTGCCACCCTGCTCCTTGAGCGCGACGCCCATCAGCAGCGTCGCCTTGGCGCGCGACTCGCTGTAGCTCGCGAGCGCCGGTTTCGGGGCATCGAAGAACGCCGACTGGAGGTCGCGCACGGCGTTCGGGTACTGCTTCTGCAGCACGAGCACCTCGATGCGTCCGACCGCCGCGGCCGCCTGAACGGCCGGGGGCGCGCTGCTCTTGCGAGCGACCGACTGAAACAGCGACCGCGCCTCGACCCACGACTTCTTGAGGACGGCGCCCTGCGCCTTGCCGAGCGTCGCTCGAAGATCCCAGGTATCACCGAACTTGCCGAGCTGGTCGAAGTACTGCATCGCCGTGCCACCTTTACGGGCGGCGATAGCAGCACGGCCGCGACCGTGGAGCGCGTGAGGGACCCAGTAGTCTTTCTTCTCCTCGTTCGCCTGGAGGTACGTGGCGAAGGCGTCGTCGGCGTCCTTGTACTTGCCGGCCTCGAGGTAGATGCGACCGATCAGATACGCGACCTCGGCGGCCTCCCAACCCTGGACGCCCGCCTCGGCCTTCTTCGCGAGCTTGAGGGCCTTCGAGTATTCGCCCGAGTCGACCGCAGCGCGAACGCGTGCGACGACGGCCGAGTCACGCTCGATCGCCTGGACGAGCTCTCCTTTGACCGTCGCGGTGTTGCCGTCCTTCTTGTAGAGGATCTCGTCGTAGGTCGCCTTGGTGATCTGGACGTTCTCGATGCGACGGCCGTTCGTGCGGACGATGGCATCAGCGAGCACCGTCGAAGCGGAAGCCAAGACGAGTGCGAGAGTCAGCGTGTTTCGAAGAATCGCCGTGTTTCGAAGAGTCATCATGTTCTTGTTCTTCATTTCTCGTTCCTTTCGAAAGCTCGTGCCACCCAGCTCCATCAGACGCTGATGTTGAAGTCGGCGGGGTCCCGATCGAGCGCCTTGAGCGCTTCGATCCACAGCTTTTCAAAACGAGTCCAGAGCTTCGACGAGTACTTTTTGACGCGCTGTCGATTCTCGTTGCAGAACTTGTGAATGTCGTTGTAACCGTCGGGGTCGTCGTTACGGCCGAGGTGGCTCTTGACCTGCATGAGCCGCAGTGCGACGAGCCAGTATTCGCGACGCACCGAGGAGTCGACCGGATTCTCCGGCGTGCCCTTCTTCATGAGTCCGTCGAGAAGGTAAAGCGCGTGGTTGTAGAACTTCTCCGCGTTCATACAGGCGTCGAGCGGAAGCGTGCCGGTGCGTCTCTTCTGACGCGCCTTTCGCAAGGTCGCCCAGCCGAGCTCGCGGCAGACGAAGGGGTCCTCGTAGTTGTCGCCGTCGACGCGGTACTGCTCGACGTACTTGTTGCCGAGGTCGATGACCTTGCCCCACTGCTCGGCGCTCTTCGCGATCCCCATCTCCATCCAGATCAAGACGCGCTGGAGGTCGCCCGACCCTCCGACGGCCTTCGCCATCTCGATGTAGTCGCGCGCATCGCTCACGTAGCCACCGTCCGTCAAGACCTGCACGATCTTGATCAGAAGCTGGAGGTCCTTGAGGTCGTCCTTCGTGGTAGGGTGGCGTGCGTAGTGACGCATGAAGAGCGCGGCTCGCTTGAGATCACCGCGGTCGGTCGCGTCGTCGGAGAGGGCGTACGCGGCAGCCGCGGCGGCCGGGTCGTCCTTGCACGACTTGCGAAGCGGCACGTAGTACTTGTAGGCCCCCTCACCCTCCTTCGCGTGCACCGCGGCCAGGACGAGGTAACCGAGCGCCGTACAGCGGTAGTTCTTGTCGTCCTCGTACTCGCTGACGAAGAGTGAGAGCGTCTTGACGGCCTCGGGGTACTCGTCACGGTTGTAGTGCATTTGGCCGAGCGCCAGAGCCGCGACCGAACCAGCCGATCGGTTGTTCTTGGCGCGCGCCTTCTCGAGGATGTCCTTGAGCGCCGGGATCCCTTCGTCGAAGTTCTCGGCGATCTTCTCCTGCGCCTTCTTGTCGTTGTTGCTTCCGGCGACCTCGTACTCACGCACGAAGGTGGCCCAAGAACTCGCGTGCGCGCGAAGACCGTAGGTCGGATCGTCGATCTTGATCTTTCGGTACGCGCGACGGGCGCGCTCGTACTGACTCTGCTGCTCGGCGGTCTGGCCCTGGACCATGCTCGCCTGGGCCGCGGTATCGTCCGCGCCGAACTTCGAGGCGAGCTTCTCGAGCTCTTTGAAGCCCGCGTGCTCGGCTCCGGCTGCGCCGAGTGCGGTGACGGCCTTCGTGAGCGCACCGATGAAGCTGCGGTTGGCCTTCGTCGTGAAGATCTCGGCGCCCGGGTAGTAGAGCGCGATCTCGGAGAAGGCGACCGCCGACTCGTCGAAGCGTCCGAGCATGTAGCAGATCTCGCCGATCTCGTTGAGGCACAGCGGCGCGATCTTGGCTTGCTCGAGCGGCTCGAGGGCACCGAGTGCCTTCTGGAAACTATCGAGCGCCTCCTCGAACTTGAGCTGGCTCTTCAGTCCGATGCCGGCTTGGTAGTAATCCTTCCCGGAGAGCGACGCCGCGCCCGCGGCCGAGATGCGGCCGAGCGCCTTTCGAGCGTCGATGACGAAGGCTTGGTACGTCTCGTTCTTCGTCTCCTTGTGGAGCTTCTCGTACTTCGAGATCACCGCGTGAATCGCGCGCATGCCCGCGCTCACGTTTCCGACGCCGGCGACCGAGATGCCGTACTCGAGGCGCGCGAGGACCGCGAACTTCTGCAGGTCCGGATCGTCCTCGATAGCACCGATGGCCGGCGAGAGCGGGTTCTTCGGATCGAGCTTCGCGCGCATGATCGGCTTGAGCGCGTAGACCGCGTTGTCGTAGGCCCCCGCGGCGTTGTGGGCGCGCGCACCGAAGAGGAGCGCCTGCAGACGAATCTCGTGGAAGGCCTTGATCAGGGCCGGCGGCATGTTGCGCGTCGAGGGCGGCTCGACGTCGTACATGAGCTCGAGCTCTTCCGCCGCACGCTTGTTACGTCCGAGCGCGCTGAGGTACAGGCCCTTCTGGATCTGGGCCTTGTACTGCATGATGAAAAACTCGTAGCGCTCCTCGACGAAGAACGACGCGTAGTCGAGCCCCTTCTCGAAGGTCGCCTCGCGGTCCTTGTCGTCCTCGGGCAGAGCGTTCGCGTACACGTAGAAGATGTTCACGCGAGCGAACTCGGCCTGGTAGAAGAGGCGCTTCTTCTGCGGGTCTTGGTTCCCCTTCTTGTCGGCGCTCGCCTTGGCTGTCTCGCCAAGACTGACGATCAGCGCGTCGAGCGGCTTCGAGACCTCCTCGGTGAAGATCTTCTTCGCGTCGCTGAGGGCCTTCGCCGACTTCGTCGCGTCGGGCTCTGTCTTCGAGAGCTCGACCTTCTGCAACGCGGCGCCGAGCTTCGAGCCGATCTGCTCGAGCGAGCCGAGCGAAGCGCGCGGGTGCCACGGGAACTTTTTCTTGAACGCGTCGAGGTCTGCAAGAGCGTCCTTGCCCTCGGCCTGCTTGATGTCGATCTCGAGCGAGGCGATCTCCGCGAGGAGCATCGGCTTGGCGCCGCGACGAGTTTTGAGGCTCTCGAGGAAGCGCCTCGCCGTGTCGAAGTACTTGTACTCGCGAATCAGGGCACTCGCGAGCGCGATCTCCTCATCGGTGAGCCCCGTGCCGTAGTCCTGCTTCGCCTGCGCGTGCACCGGTCCTGTCAGAAACAGGTCTGGCAGCAGCACCACCGCCGCCAAGATGGCACACAACGAGAGTCTGGCCTCTCGTCCGCGTGTGTGAAATCTCTTTGTCGATTTCGGAATCATACGAAATCCAACCTTGCCACCCTTGTTCCGGTCGCGTGCGCCAGGAAGAGCCGTTCGCTCTTCCTGGCGCTGACGACTTAGATCAACTGATAAGGATCAAGCTCCAGTTCCGAACAATCGGGCTTCTTCCTCGTGCACCACCGTCACCTTCGCGTTGATCAGCACGAAGAGGTTCGAGCGCAGCGTGGAGCTCGCCTTGCGGCCGAAGAACAGGTTCATGATCGGGATCTGACGGAAGATCGGCAGGCCGATCGAGGTGTCCGTCTTGATCTCGCGCTTGAGACCACCGAGGAGCACCGTTCCACCGTCGGGGACGTTGACCGTCGTCTTGATCTTGGTCACCGAGATGATCGGCAGCTGGACCGGGACGACCGTCGAACCACCCGCGAGGTTGAGAACCGCGACATCCTGACCGATCTGCTCGGCGAGGGTCGGCTGGATCTCGAGGACGATGAACTTGCGGTCGTAGCTGATCGTCGGGCGAACCTCGAGGATCGAACCGGTGTTGAGAACACCGATGACCGGGTTGATGACGGGGATGACACCCGTCTGGTTGACCTCGAGGTCCTGGATGTACGCCGCCTGGTTGACGACGAGCGTGTGCGCGACCTGCGTGTTGAACGCCGTGACGCGCGGCGAGTTGAGGCGGCGGATCTCCTGCTCCTTCGCAACACCCGTCAGGAGCGCCTCGAGCTGGAAGCGCTCGGCGTCGAGGATGTTGATCTGGTAGGCACCACCACCGGAACCCGAGATGTTGAACGGGTTGACCTGCGAGCCGATCGGGTTCGAGAGAGCACCGATCGAAGCCGCGCGGAGGTTGAAGTCGCCACGCGCGTCGATGAACTCGTAACCCGGAGCGACCTGCGTTCCCTCACCGTCGATATCGGGGATCGAGTTCTGGAGGAAGGTCTGGTTTCCGCTACCGAAGTTGATTCCGATCGACTCGAGGAAGTTGTCCTGGATATCGAGGAAGCGCGACTCGACCGTGACCATCATTCCCATGGCCTTGCGGAAGCGCTCGAGCATCGTCGCGAGGTGGATATGGTTCTCGAGCGAGGTGAGCGCCATGAGCTTACCGTTCTGGATACGGATACCCTCGGGGAGCTCCTCGCTGTCCTCGTCATCATCGCCCCCAGCAGCCTTGAGCGCGTTGAGCTCTCGACCGATCAGCGCGAGGAGCTCTTCGGCGTCGAGGGTCTCCGAGCCCGAGCCGTCGTCGTCGTCGTCACCGAAGTCGATGTCGGCGGCGGCGTCGGAAGTGTCCTTACCGGCGAGCTCGTCGAGAGCGAGCGGCGGCGCGGGGAAATCAGGGCGACGCGTGATCAGATCGCTGATCTCGTAGAAGCGCAGGTAGCGCGGCTTCTCGAGCTGCGTCTCGTCCGACGAGATAACAACCGCACCTTCCTTGATGACGGAGCCGACCTCGCCACCGGCCTTCTCGAGGAGGAAGCCGAGGACGTTCTCGAGCGGGAGATTCGTAAGCCTCTCGAGCTGGACGGGAGCGTCACCGAGATCCGCGTCGTGGATGAAGAAGTTGACACCGGTGAGCGCCTGGAGCTCTTTGAGCGCGTCACGCAGCGGGACTTCGTCTTCGAGACCGTAAGTGATCGGCTGCGACAGCTTCGCGCGGATCGCCTTCTCGACCGGGGTCTCGAACTTCGCGATCTGCTCGGTGATGTCCGCGACCTTCGGAGTGATACGCTCCCACTCCTCCTTCTCGGGGTAGCGAAAGATCTCCTGGTAGATAACCGAGGACTCTTCGACCGCGAGGACGGCCCTTTCGAAGTTGTCGACCGACGCGCGCATGAAGCGGTCGGTCTGCTGGAGGTGGTGACGCTCGCGAGCGAGACGACGCTGGGTCAGCGCCTCGATGTCGTTCGGATTGAGCGTCAGGATCTGCTCGTAGAGATCGCCGGCCTTGTCGAAGTCCTCACTCTCCATCGCACTCGAGGCGCGCCGGCGCAGAGCACGGATGTGGTTCTCGACGAACTCGAGCGAGGTGGCTTCTTCCTGAGCCTTCTGGCGGTTGATCATGTCGAGAATCGCCTGACGATCCTCGAAGTCCTTCTTCTTCTTGGCCTCTTGCGACTTCGCGAGACCCTGGCGCGCACGCTCGAGGTACTCGTCGATACCCATGTCGTGCGGGACGTGCTGGATCGCGTCGATGGCGAGCTTGTAGTGATTGATCGCCGCGTCGAAATCCAGGGCCTCGACGGCGTGCATCGCCTTGTTGATGTGCTTCTCGATCGAGAAGCGCAGGAGCTGGCGCTTGACGCGACCCTGCTGCTGGAGATCACGGCTGAGCGTGCGGACCTCGCCACGACGATCTCCGAGGAGGAGCTGCGTGGAGTCGAGGAGGCGCTGCGCTTCCTCGTTGGCCGGCCACAGCGCGATCGCCTGAGCGAGCTTCTCCTCGGCTTCGAGGAGCTCGCCGAGCTCGCGGTGACGCTGAGCCTGCTTGAGCAGAGCCTTGGAGGCGCCCTGGTTCACCGTCTGCTGACCGCGCATGTCGCGGAGAGCGTCGCCGGCTTCGCGGACGTCGCCTTCGGCGGGACCACCACCGGCTTCCACCGCGGTCATTCCACCGTCGACACCGCCTCTCGACTCGGCCCCAGGGGTGTTTTGGGCCATCCAAGCTTCGGCGTCTGCCACCGCGCTCGAACGAACCGTGCTCGACTCGGGCTTGTTCTCAGTCGTCTCGGGTCCTGCGCATCCGGCGAGCGCGATCACTCCGACGAACGAGAGACACGCCAGCGTACGTGCGCAATCTCTTCGATTAGCCATCTTGTCCATGCTCCATCTCAAGATCCCGGCAAAACGAAACGTCCCGCCGGACAGATCTCCCAAAAAGGACACCCGCTGTGAACCCGGTCGAGACCGAGCCGCAGCCAGGCAACCATTCTGCTTACGAATTGTTCAATAAAAGGAAACTGAGGTCGTTCCCGAGACCCGAGCGCGATTCGCTGTCTCTCTCAGCCTCTTCTCGCGGAACTCCGCCAAGAAGAACGAGACGCTCGAAGGGAACTGGTGTGCCACCGGCAGAACGGCTGGCCAGATAGGCCGGCCCAGAAAGGCCGGCCCAGAAAGGCTGGCCCGGGAGGATTCGTCTCACCTCCTCGCGGGCTCGCCGAAGTTTCCTGCGTTTCCGAGCTCGCGCCTCCTGGTGCCACCCCGGGGACGTCGATCTCCGATACGCTTCGGTTCGAGCCGAAGGAGACGGGACGATCAATCGTGATTCGATGATCCCGCCCGCTCAGCTCAAAAGCAAGCCGGTCTGCCGATTTTCAAGATTCGTCGGGCAGCCGCGGCCTCGCGGGCCTGACTGCTGTCGTAAATCTCCTAATTTTCTTAACTTGAGTTTGCTTCAGGTTCTTACGGATTCGATTCTCTCAAGCCGCGACGATCGCCGCGACGATCGCCGCTACGAATCGCGCGAGATCACTCGCCGAAGCCGCGGCGCTTGCGTCGGCCGCCGCTGCTCTTCTTCGGGGCCGTCTCGGTCGAGCCGGCCGCCTTCTTCGCGCCACCGGCCTTCTTCGCGGCGCCCGCCTTGCCGGCAGCAGTATCGCCAGCAGCCGTGTCGGCGTCGTCTTCGTCGGCTGCCGCTCCCGCACCACAGTCGTCGGTGACGGACTCCCAGGTGTCGGTCTTGGCGAGCCCCTTGCGGGCGTCTTGCTTGTACGTGGTCTTCTTTTTCGTCAGGTTGTCGACGATACGGATCGTCTTGGTCTCGGGGGTCACGCGGTCGAACCGGTAACGCGGCTTGCCGTCGATGTCCTCGCCGAAGGTGAAGCCGCGCTCCCAGCCCTTCGACGTTCCGGGCGGGCGAATTCGCTTCGACTTGCCTTCCGAGTAGTCGAAGTAGTAGAGGACACCCTTCACCGCCGAGATGGCATCGACGACCGGATCGGAGAAGCCGCTGATCTGAATCGCGATATCGACCGGGATCGGCTCGGCCGTCGCGAGCTCGTTCTTCGAGGCCTGCTTGGCGGTCGAGCCACTCGCGAGGACCGACATCTTGCCGTTGTGAATCTCGGGCTTGACCTCCGAGCTCGCGCGGTACGTGTAGAGCTCGCCTTCCTTGATGTTCGTGTCGTCGAAGGTGAAGCTCTCGGCCTCGTCGAAGCCAGGAACTCTCTCCCAGTTGCCGTCGCCCTCCTTGCGCTCGAGGGAGACGCGTACGATCGACGCGTGCTCGACCGGACCGATCGTGCCCGTGACACGAAGGAGGGGCTTCTTCGTATCCTCTTCACGCACCAGCTCGATCGAGGTGATGCAAGGCGCCTCGTGAATGACCTCGCTCGCCGGAGCGTCGCTGAAGACGCGCAGGATCGAGGGACACGACTGCGTGTACCAACGCGGCGTGCTCTCGTCAGGATCGACGACCCAGATCTTGCTCAGGGCGCTCGACGTGAACGTGACGCCTTGGACGGACGGCGTGCGCTGGTTCTTCTTGTCGGCGAGCAAGCCGGTTCGCTCCTCGACCTCGGCGGTCGACTTCTTGACCTTACCCGTCATCGTAAACGGGATCGCGACGAGGATCACCGCGAGGACGCCCGCGGTGCCGTAGGAAACCTTCTCGAGGTTCTTCTTCAGTGCTGCGGTATCTGCCATGGTTCGCTCCTACTCGTCGAAGTCGTCGTCGTCGAAGTCGTCATCGTCGTCATCGCCCTGCTCGTCCGCAGCGCGAGTGACTCCGCCCCAATCGAGGGCGGCGAGACGGACCGTGAACTCGACGGGCGGCTCGGGGATCTTCGGCTCACCGGCGGTCTCGGCCGACGCGGCAGCAGCCTTGTTCGGGTACGAGACCTTGTGGACGAGAGCCTTGAACGGGCTGTTCTCCTCGTCAGCGAGCTTCGTCGCGACCATCTTGACGCTCTTCGGCTCGATGAAGGGAACCTTCGAGTCGGAGAGGAGACGCATCAGGAAGCCTTCGAACTCGCCGTACGGCATCTCGATCTTGATCTCGCAGAGGACCTCCTCGCTCGAGATCGTGTACGCGGCCTGGGTCTCTTCCTCGTCGTCGTCCTTGCTCTTCGAGCTGCCCTTTTTACGCCGGGTTTCGCGCGGCTCGGGGAACTCGATGCTCTTGAGACCGCCGAGCTTGTTGACGACGTGGCCATTGTTGACGCCGCAGGCGCGGAAGACCGACTCGGCCATCCAGTACTGCTTCATCGCGAGCGGAAGCTGCTTGTCGGGCTCGTCGGCGAGCTCGCTGTCCTTCTTCAGATCGACGACCGGCGGAAGCTTCGACAGATCGCCGCGAGCCTCCTCGTCGACCGTCTCGACGATCACGGGGTGCTCCGCGAGGTAAGCCTGCTTGAGCGACTTGATGCCGTCGCGGTAGAGCGACGAGAACTGCGACTCGCTCGGCTGATCGGTCGTGCCGTCGAAGAAGTTCTGGAAAGCCTTGCAACGATCGTCGAAGCCCTTGATCGCCGACTCGTACGTCTCGAGGTCCTCCTCTTCGCGATCCTCGACCTTGTCCGCGTACTGCGGAGTCGGAAGGACCTTGCGACCGAGCAGGTTGTCGAGGTTCTTCTTCTGGCTACTGAGACCCTTGGCGTTGCTGTTGATCCCCGCGTCCCCGAAGACGGGCTGAAAGATCATGAACCACGCGAGGGCGAGGAAGAGGACGCCGAGGCCACCGAGGCCGAGCGCAAACCCGTTTTCCTTTAGCTTGTCCATGGAGAGATTGATCCTTTAGCTGAAATTCTCTTCTCGGCCCTATCGCTTGGCACTGGAGACTTCGTCGTCGTCGTCGTCGTCGCCGCCGAAATCATCATCGTCATCATCGTCGTCGTCGTCGTCGTCGCCGAACTCGTCGTCCTCGTCGTCCTCGTCGCCGAACTCGTCGTACTCGTCGCCGAACTCGTCGTCTTAGCCGTAGTCGTTATTAAACGGCATATAC
>CAYZGY010000131.1:0-276 GCA_964478085.1 uncultured Planctomycetia bacterium | reverse complement strand
GCCAGCTGATGTCACAACCGACGAACGGGCCGCCTTCCTGGCCTTCGTCGTCCTCCTTGCCGCCGGCCGCACCGACGGGGCCGAGGAACTTCTGATCCGAGTTGGCGACCGGATGGATCTTGATGCCGGACTTCCCGTCGGGAGCCTGAGGCACGACCGCCAATCCGCGGTTCTTGAACTGCTCCTCGAGCTTTCCTGCGAACTCCGTGACGGTCTGACGCGCTTTGTCGTTCGATCCGGGGTAGCGGATCATCAGCGTCAGCTTCATCTGGTACG
>CAYZGY010000130.1:0-13381 GCA_964478085.1 uncultured Planctomycetia bacterium | reverse complement strand
GGTGACGGTCTGATGCGCGCCGTCCTCTCGATGGTCACGGCCGAGGAGGACCTCTCTCGCGCGGAGGAGGAAGGCGGCTACAAGATCAAAGGCAAGGTGATCATCCTCCTGACCGACGGCGAGAACAACGCGGGCGACAAGACTCCGGTCGACGCGGGCAAGTTCGCCGAGGAGAACGACATTCGCGTCTATTACGTCGTCTTTAGGGAGCCGTTCGAGATGCAGCGTCGTCTCTTCGGTCGCGCCGTCAAGCGCGAGATCCCGATCGACAGGCTTCTCGAAGAGCCCCGCAAGGTCGCGGGCGATTCGCGACGTGCGTTTCTCGCCTCGGACGGCGACGCGCTCAAGAACATCTACCAGGAGATCGACGAGCTCGAGCGTACCGAGATCGGCAAGATCCACTACCGCAGCTACAACGAGCTCTTCGCGGCGCTCATCCTTCCAGGTCTGGTGCTCTCGATGCTGAGCCTCCTGCTCGGTGAGACGGTCTTTCGGAGGACGCCATGATCGAGCAGTTCGAATTCGCCGGGAAAAGCCAGCTCCACTCGAGCCCGATCGTCTCGATGATCATGATGCTGATCTTCGCGGCGATCATCGCGTTCAGCGCCTGCGCGTGGGGGAACTATCGACGCCGCAGGATTCTGGACGTCTTCGGAATCGATCGCAGCCGCGCCTTGTCGTGGATTCGCGCGTGTGAAACGCGCCGCTGGATCCGCGCGACACTGCTGACGCTCGCTCTCACGAGCGTCCTCATCGCCCTGCTCCGTCCGCGAGGCAATCCCGTCACGGCCGAGTTTCAGGTGCGCTCGCGCGACGTCGCGGTCGTCATCGACGTCTCACGCTCGATGCTCGCCGAAGACCTGCGCCCGAACCGTCTCGATCGCGTCAAGGAGGAGGTGGGCGAGCTGACCGAGAGCCTGCGCGGCGACCGCATCGGCGTGATCGCCTTCGCTGGAAGCGCGGAAACCCTCTGCCCGCTGACGTCGAACTACTCCTACGTCAAATCCGTTCTGCGGAGCATCGACACCGAGAGCGCCGATCGAGGTGGCACGGATCTCGGAGATGCGATCCGTAAGGCGATTCGCCTCCTCGGGTACTCGGACGCCAAGGCTGTCCCGAAGGACGACGAGAGCGACGTCGGAGAGACCGTCCTCGAGTCCGAGCAGAAAGAACAGAATCTTCCGCACGCGAATATCCTGCTCATCACCGACGGCGAGAACAATCACGGCCTGCCGGCGAAGCTCGCGGTCGCCGACGTCGCCGCTCGCGGCATCGGGCTCTTCATCGTCGGCATCGGCAGCCAGGACGGCACGCCGATCCCGATCACCAAGGCGGATGGAAGCAAGGACTGGATTCGGCACAAGGGCGAGATCGTCCGCACGAAGCTCAACGAGCAGACGCTGATGGGCCTCGTCGCCCAAGCGCCACGCGGCCAGTACTTGCCCGTAGGCACGAACAACCCGGACCTTGTAGACTTTTATCAGAACGGAATCGCGCAAGAAGAGGGCGCGCAACTCGTCGAGGAGCACGTGACCTGGACCGAGTTCTTCCAGCCCTTCCTCCTCGCGGGGCTGTTCTTCTACTTCCTCTTCCTGCTCGTACCGGAGCGTCCTCTGAAGCAGCGGTCGATCTCGCTGGTGGAGGCGACCGAGGCATGACGAACCGACGCCTGCAAGCCCCCAAGAAGAAGATCGCCGAGAAGAAGGCCGGTTTCTGGCAGCCGATTCCGCTGATCGTCGGCGGCGCTCTCGCGATCGTCGCGGTCGTGCTCATCTACAGCCTACTCCGCCCCGCTCACGACGACGGACGACTTCTCGCGCGCGGCAACGAGGCTTTCGAGGCCGGACGCTACACCGAGGCCGCCGGGATCTACGAAGAGGAGGGCGAGACCCACGACTTCTTGACGCGCCGCTACAACTCGGGCGTGAGCCACCTGCGGGCGGGCGATCGCGAGACGGCGATCGATCGTTTCGAGTCGGTCACGACCCGCGACGACGAGGACGTCAAGAAGCGCGCGTTCTACAACCTCGGCAACTGCCACTACGAACGAGCGACGGAAATCTACCGCGAAGCGTTCGACATGATCGAGGAGGCGGAAGCTGCACCTCCCCCGCCAGTCGATCCGAACAATCCTCACGCGCAGTCGGCGGAAGAAGAGGACCCGCTCGAGAAGCGAAAGCTGCGCTTCGCCGATTCGGTCGAGGCCTTTCGTACAGCGGTCGAGTTCTACCACCGCGTCGAGCCTCCGGACGCCGAGACCGACCGCAACATCCAAGTCGCGAAAACGGCGATGCGCCAGGCGCTCGACGAGATCGCGCGCATCGAGGAAGAGCAGCGCAAGCGCGAGGAGGACGAGGCTCTCAAGGATCCGGCCAAGCTGCTCGTCCGGCTGCTCCAAACCGAGAAGACGCACCGCACCGGAGCTCGCCAGATCGGAGATCGCGGCGGCAGGGAGCGTCGCGTCGGCTCGCGAGCGCTACGCAAAGCCCAAGCGAAGCATCGCGTGCTCACCCACCGTCTCGTCAATCTTCTGACGCGACTGGTGACGGATAACAAAGGCGCCGCCGCGGCCCAGCCCGGGACGGGTCAACCGAACACGGGTCAGCCGAACACGGGTCAGCCGACCGAGCCGAAGGAGCTCGACGAGGAGACGAAGCGCGTCGAGGCGGCTATCCCCGTCATCGCCGAGGCGGTCGAGGCTCAGAAGCAAGCCGAGATCGCGTACCAGCAGATCGACCCGAAGACAGCCGTGCCGCACCACACGACCGCGGTCGCTGCGCTGCGCCGCGCGCGGCTCCACTTCAAGCTCGACATCGGCCAAATCGTGCAGGCGGCTCTCCAGACGCAGAACGCATTGCTCTCCGCGACGGAGCAGCTCGACGAAGCTGCGACCGCGGGGCTCAAAGGCGAGATCGAAGGCTCGGGCATCGGCAAGACCGTCCTGCAGACGCTCAAGGACAAGGTGCTCCAGCCACTCGCTCGCTTGATGTCGCCCTCGCAGAAGGCGGAGCTGCAGATCATCTCGGAAGAGGAAGAAGAGGTTATCTGGTCGGCCGACATCCTCGCGCAAGCCGAGATTCCGCCGACGCCGACCGCCCCGCAGGGACAAGGCCTCCCGGGCGTTCCCGGCGGCCCACAGCCCGGCCAGCCCGGCGGCCAGCCGCAGCTGAGCGAGGAAGAGGCGAAGGAGCTCAGCGAGAAGATCCGCGAGCAGGGCAAGATCGCGCTCGAGGAGTCGAAGAAGGCGAAGTCCTCGCTCGAGGAGGAGAAGCTCCCCGCCGCGATCGAGTCGGAAAAGAAGGTCGTAGCGGCGCTCGAGAAGATCATCGAGATCCTGCCCAAGCCCGAGAAGACCGTCGAGCAACGACTCCAAGAGCTCATCGCGAAGCAGCAGGCCGCGCGCGAGCAGGCCACACTTCTCACCGAGCTCGACGAGTCCCAGCGAGTCCCCGCGGCGAACGCGCTCGCGTCGTCGCAGAATGACGACGTCGAGGAAGCGACGAAGATCTCCGAGAAGCTCACCGAGCGCGCCCAGCAAGACCCGAAGGCCGGCGAAGCGTCGCAGAAGGTCGTCGAGGGCCGCGACCACGTCGGCGCGTCGGCCGTCTCGCTCGAGAAGAACGTGCCCTCGACGGCCGGCGAGTCGATCAACGAGGCGATCCGGCTCCTCGAGGAGGCGCTCGAGCTGCTGCAGAACCAAGACGGCGACCAGAACCAGGATCAGAATCAAGACCAGGATCAGAACCAAGACCAGAACCAGCAGCAGAATCAGCCGCAGAACAACCAGGGCGGCTACCAGCTGAGCCCGCGTCAGGCGCGCATGCTCAAGGAAGAGATGGAACGCAAGCGCGAGAAGGAAGAGGAGGGTCTCTATGTCGCTCCGCGATCGTTCACGGTCGAGAAGGACTGGTGATCGAGGGATGTCCCGACGAACGTCCCTGCGAAAGAGAGTCGGAGCCGCCGTCGGCTGCGCCTTGATACTCGCTTGCGTCCACACGAGCGCAGAGGCGCAGAACAAGCTCAGCGTCCAGCTCAGCTCCGAGGTGAGCTACGGCGAGGTCGTCGCTCTCCACATCACCCTGCAGAACAGCTCGGGTCAGATCGATTGGAAGAAGCCGATCGTCCCTCCGGTCGCCGGGCTTCGCTTCGGCACTCTGCAAGGACCCAATCGCGGCTCGAGCATCCAGTTCCAGAACGGTCGTCGAAGCGCGACCTACACGTTCAGCTACTCGATGGGTGTCCAAGCAGAGCGTGGACGTACGGGCACGTTCGAGATCGGTCCGATTCGCGTCGAGGAGAACGGCGGACGCGTGCACCAGAGCCCGAAGCTGAAGCTCGCCGTCTACAAACAACCCGTGCTCGGCGTCGTGATTTCGGTCGTGGCGTCGCCTTCGAGGGGCCGGGTCGGCGCGCCGACAGGGATCGTCTACTCCGTTCAATTCCCGAAGACGCAGCAGCAGAGACGACGCGGTGGCTTTCCGAGCTTCTTCGGCAGTGACGACGGCGGACCGCGACTCCGAAAGCTGTACTTTCCGATCCTCGAGAACACGGATCTCAAGTGCACCTCGGTCGCCGCGGACAACAAAAAGCGCGAGTCGACGGTTCGTCTCGGAGACGTCGAGCTGATCTATCAGCAGGGATTCGAGGTCAAGGAGAACCAGACGGCGTACTCGACGCTGACCTTCGCGTTCGACGTGATCCCGCGCAAGATCGGCAAGTACGACATCGGAAACGCGCGTGCGACGGTGCTGCTCCCGACGGGTCGCTACCGCAGCGACGGTTTCGGCGGCGGCCGCATCGCCGAGCGACGCGACTACTCGGGCGCGTGGAAGGGGCTCACCTACGAGGTCTACGCTCTCCCCTCGGCCGGACAGCCCGCCGGATTCACGGGCGCGGTCGGTCGCTTCGAGATCGAGGTCTCGACGAAGGACACGAAGGTCAACGCGTTCGATCCGATCGCGCTCGAGGTTCGCGTGCGCGGCACGGGACTTCTCGAGGACCTCGCCGCGCCCGATTGGAGTCGCGTCGCCGCGATCACGAAGGACTTCAAGGTCTCGGCGGACGTCCACTCGGGCGATCTCCAGGGCGAGTCGAAGGTCTTCCAACAGGTGATCCGTGCCACCAACGCGGACGTGAAGGAGATCCCGGCCCTCCCCTTCCCCTACTACGACCCGTGGACGCGCTCTTACGCCATCGTGCACTCGAAGCCGATTCCGATCGAGGTCGCCGCCGTCCACACGGTCGGCGCGAGCGAAGCGATCGGGCACAAGAACCCCGTCGTCGACTCCGGCAAGCCAGGCGAGACATCGATGCCGGCCGTCAAGAAGAACGACGGCATTCCGCCGAACGCCCGCGAGCTCGGCGATGTGGCCTCCTCGCTCGCCTCGGGGCGCGAGTTTATCGGCCCCGCGTTCTTGGCCAGCGCGTTCGCGCCGCCGATCCTCTTCCTCGGCTACCTCTTCGTGCGACGCTCGCGCACCAAGGATCCGGCGATTCGTGCCAGGCAGCGCGCGCTGACGTCAGCGAAGGAAGCGATCGCGAGCTCCGGTACGGATCTCGAAGGCATCAGCGAGTCGTACCAGAACTACTTCCGACAGAGATTCGGGCTCCCCGATGGCGAGCTGACCTCGCCGCAGCTGCGCGAGACTCTCGTCCGACACGACGCCGCGATCGACGTCGTCGAACGCGCCGTCGACTGCCTCGAGACGCTGCTCGCCTCGCGCTTCGGCGCAGGCTCCGGCTCGGCCGACGCGATCGCTGCTCGCTCCGCTGAAATCCTCACGGAGATCGACGCGCTCAAGGTATGAGACTCTCCTTTCGCCCCGTCACCTTTCTGATCGCCGCCATCGCAGGACTCCTCGTGAGCGGCGGAGCGACAGCCTCCGATGCCGCGGCTCAATTCGAGCTTGGCCTCCAGGCCTTCGACGAAGCGGCCGAGTACGGTGAGAGCCATCCCAGCGACGCTCTCGGCCTCCGGAAGCGGTACGCGAAGGCGGCGAACCACTTCGTCACCGCGTGGGAAATCGGCGCGCTGACGACGTCCGTCCTGCTCAACGCGGCCAACAGCTTCGGCTTCGCGGAGTCGCTCGGACAGGCCGTCCTCTTCTACAAACGAGCGCTCGCGCTCGACCCCGGACACGAGAACGCCAGGCAGGGTCTCGAGCACCTTCGCTCTCGCATGCCGATTCGCGCCGCCGGTCGCGACCAGGTCTCGCTCGCCGACTCGCTCTTCTTCTGGCACCGCGAACAGAACTTCTCGCTGCGCAAGAACGCCTTTCTCGTGATCTTCCCTCTCGCATGGATCTTTTTCCTGCTCGAGATCGCGCTTCGAAAGCGCTCGTCGTGGGTCGGCCCCTTCGCGGTCGCCGGATATCTCTCGCTCGCGATCTCGACAGCGATGCTCACCTCCCTGCTCTACGAGACTTCGACCCGAGATCCCCAGGCCGCCGCGGTCGTCGTCGTGGAAGTCCGGGGACGCACGGGCCCTGGCGAGCAATACCAGCCCTCCCACAAGCGCATCGGAATGGAAGACGAAGCTCTCATCTTTCCCCCCGGGACCGAAGTCCAAATCGTGGACGATTCTCGCGACGCATGGTCCGAGAAGGATTGGTTCGAGGCCGAGCTCCTCGACGGTAGTCGTACTTTCTTGCCCACAGCGACGGTCGAGAGGGTCTTTCGCGAGGGGTCCTGACCGATAACCCGCCGGCGTAGCGCCGTCCTGCATGGATGGTATTCTTCGTCGTGTTCCAGGGGTTCCGAACGCAGGCGTTTCCCGCCTGCCGAGGGGGTCAGAGGGCTACATGCTTTCGGTTGTTCGTCATTCCTTAACGCCGAGGATCGCGCTCACGGTCTGTACCGAGCTTTCGGTATTGGCCCTCCTTCTCTATTCGTTTCCGTTCCCCGTGCCGGTCGGTGGGGTCCAGACTCCCCTCTCCTCCTTAGGTTGGATCCTGACGGCGGCATGCGGCGTATTCACAGCCGCGATATTCCAGTTCAGCTTCTGGAGCTTCGGACTCTACTCCCGCGAAGCGGTTTACCGCGGCGGGGAGCTGCTACGCTCCCTCGTGCTCGCGTTCCTTTTCGGAATCGTGCTGTTCGCGGTTCCCGGAATCGCTCTCTACTTCGCAGTCGACGGGGCCTTTTCGCTCGAGCCCTCTCACGCAGCCATCGTGCTTGCAGGATTCGCGGGTTTCGTTGCCATCTCGCGATTCGCGACGCTGAGAACACTCGAAAAAACGACTCACCTCGGAAACATCGCCGTGCTCGGCACGGGCACGGCGACGAGCGAAGCGATTCGAGAAGCCCTGCACGGTGGGCACGGTGACATCGGCCACATCTCCGTCGTCCTGAGCTCCGAAGCCGATGAGGTCGGGAGCGAGGTGCACGGCTGTCGCGTCGCGGGAACGATCGGCCAGATTCGCGAGTTCACGACGCCGTCGCATATCCAGACGATCGTCGTCTCGCTCTCACGCAGTAGTGACGCGCTGCCGACCGACCACCTCGTGCAGTGCAAACTCGCCGGCATCCGGATCCTCTACGTCACCGAGTTCTACGAATCGATCGCAAAGAAGGTTCTCCTCGAAGGATTCAGCCCGGTCGACTTCCTCTACCGTAGCAACCTCGTGATGACCAAGTTTCGTTGGTTCACGAAGTCGCTCTTCGAGAAGGCTGTCGCGCTCACGCTTCTCGTTCCGGGGCTGCCCGTCATGGCGATCGCGGCGATCCTCGTCAAGCTGACGTCGCCCGGACCGATCCTCTACCGGCAAACGCGCACGGGACGGAACAACCGCACCTTCACCGTGCTCAAGTTTCGGTCGATGGTGCAGGATGCCGAGAAGGGCGGCGCCAAGTGGGCCGTGCAGAACGACCCGCGCGTCACGCCCTGGGGCAAGTTCATGCGCAAGAGTCGCATCGACGAGCTCCCCCAGCTCTTCAACGTGCTGCGTGGCGACATGAGCTTCGTCGGGCCGAGACCCGAGCGCCCGCAATTCGTCGAGCAGCTCGAGAAGGACATCGAGCACTACGCCGTCCGCCACCTCGTCAATCCCGGTCTCACGGGTTGGGCGCAGGTCGCGTTCCGCTACGGCAGCTCGATCGAGGACAGCGCGGAGAAGCTGCGCTACGACCTCTACTACGTGAAGCACATGTCGATCGGATTTGATCTGCTGATAATCCTGAGCACGATCCGTACGGTTCTCTACAACGGCGGCGCGCGTTAGGATCGCAAACGATGAGCGACGCGAGCCCGAAGATCGCGACAACGAGCTTCGTCGACGCGATGACCGTCGACGTCGAAGACTACTTCCACGTCGAAGCGTTCCGTCGGGTTGTCGACAAGAGCACCTGGGAAACACGCGAGCTACGCGTCGAGGCGAGCACGCGCAAGGTTCTCGACCTCTTCGATCGCTACGACGTCAAAGCGACGTTTTTCACGCTCGGCTGGGTCGCGGAGAAGTGCCCCGCGCTCGTGCGTGACATCGTCGATCGAGGTCATGAGCTCGGCTGCCACAGCTACTGGCACCGCATGATCTACACGCTCTCGCCCGAGGAGTTCCGCGAAGACACCGACCGCGCGACGAAGATCCTCGAGGATACGAGCGGCCAGGCCGTGAAGCTCTACCGCGCGCCGTGCTACTCGATCACGCCGAAGTCGGTCTGGGCCTTCGAGATTCTCGGTGAGCTCGGCTACGAGATCGACTCGAGCGTCTTTCCGATCCGTCACGACCTCTACGGCTTCGCGGGCTTCCCGCGCTTTCCGGTCAAGGTCACGCTACGGGGCGGCTGCGAGCTCGTCGAGTTCCCGATGACGACTCTGCGTCGCTTCGGAGCCAATCTCCCCGGACCGGGTGGCGGTTACCTGCGAATCTTCCCGTCGATCTACTCGCGCTCGACTCTCTCGCGCACCCACCGCGTCGAGAAGCAGCCCGGTTGCGTGTACTTCCATCCCTGGGAGGTCGACCCGGACCAGCCGAGACTCTCGGGACCCCTCAAGTCGCGGCTTCGGCACTACACGGGACTCGCGAGCATGGAGCGCAAGCTCGAGGCGCTGCTCGAGCGATTCCGCTTCGCGCCGATGGGCGAGGTGCTCGCCACGCACGCTCCGAAAGAACGATTCGAGGTTCCGGCGAGCGCCGATTGCGTGCCCTGAGAGCGGCGGTTAGCATCGACGGATCTCGGAGAGGGACTCGAGACCCTTTGGAGCACGCCAGATGCAGACGTCCGGAACATTCCGCGTACCGCTGGCCCTTCTCGTCTCGCTCGTCGTCTCGGCGACGGTTGTCGCCCGAAACGACAAAGGCAAAGACGACAAGGAGCCTGAGCGCGGCGATCCGACCTTCGCGCTCGTCCAAGGGCAGGCCGTCGTCGGCACGCTCGCCAAAGAGCACGTGACGATATTGACCCACTACGGCAAGCTCAAGGTGCCCTTTGAGGAGGTCGTCCGCATCCGCTTCCATCCGAGGCTCTCGCCTTCGGACCACACACGTCTCTACGCTCTGATCGAGGCGCTCCGAGCGAACCCCGACGACGAGACGATCAAGAAATCGATCCGCGACCTCGGCGTCGGCGCTTACCTCTCGCTCAAGTCCGAGGTCGAGAACAACCCGAAGCCGAACGACAAGATCACGGATCAGCTCACCGAGATCACTGGCGAGCTCGAGAGCATCGAGGACGTCTACCTCGACGCTCAGGACGAGATCATCACCCAGCGCTTCACGATCAAGGGACACATCCTCGACTCGCTTCTCCACGTCACACGAGGCAAGCTCAAGCTGACGATTCCGATCGCGGACGTGCGCCACATCGCCTACGGCGATCTCATCGTCCGCAAGATCTTCAAGGTCAACTCGCAGCACATGGAAGGCTCGAACGGCTTCCTCGACACGAAGTACAAAGTCAAGAAGGGCCAACGCTTCACGCTCACGCCGTCGGGCCAGATGACGTGGCAGGGTCAGGCCTTCGGCCCCGCAGGCCTCTCCAACCACACGTGGAACAGCCGCAAGATGGGCTGCCTGCAGTACCGCATCGGCAAGGGCCCATGGAAGGTGCTCGCCGCCTCGATGGAGATCAAGTCCGACGCGTCCGGAACGATCCAGCTCTGCACCCACTTGACGGGCTCTGCGCCAGCCGGCGAGTTCAAGGTCGAGTTCAAGATGAAGAAGAAGTAGCGACTCTCTTCATCGCCGAAGCTCGACCTCGAATCCGTGCTGGTTGGGGTGAATCGATCGTACGCAGCGCGATCGATAGGGGGCTTCCCGAAAGCCCCCTATCATTTCGGCACGACCCAGACATTGCGGTAGACCACCCAGTGGCCGTGGTTCTGGAAGAAGATCGACTCGGGGTTCGGACCTTCCGCCACGGGCGAGGCCGTCGTGCGGTTGCGGAAGATCTTGCGATCCTTGTGAACGAGCACGCCGTTGTGCCAGACGGTCATCGTCGCGTCCTTGATGCGCTTCGGCTTCTTCCCCTCTTCGGCCGGCGCGAACTCGGCGGCGGTGAACTCGATATCGTAAGTCTGCCAACGGAGCGGCGGGTAGCACATCGGAATGTCCGGCGGAGAGATCGAGTAGATTCCGCCGCAATCACCGGTTTGGTACTTCTTGAGACCGAACGAGTCGAGGACCTGCACCTCGTAGCGGCGCTGGACGTAGACGCCGCTATTGCCACGACCCTGCCCCCCTTTCTTCGGCTCGTACGGCGTGCGGAATTCGAGGTGGATCTTGCAGCTCTGGAAAGTCCTTTTCGAATGCGTACCGCGAAGGAGGAAGCCCTCCCGCGTGAATCGCTTCGCTTCGTGGACCCAGCCATCGGCGTTCGTCCCGTCGAAGAGAACGACCGCTCCCTTGGGCGGCTTCTGACCCAGAGTCGGGCTGACGCGCTCGATTCGCTTCATCGAAGCGATCTCTTTCCCTTCCCCGTTAGACCCCGTGAGCTTCCCGTCCTTGATGACGAGACGTCCCTTGTCTCCGTGCGCTCCCGAGATCGAGTCTCCGTCTCGCTTGACCTTGACCGGTCCGACGAGCTTGCCCGGCTTGTAGCCGTCGCCGGGAAGACCGTCGTGATAGATGAGCACGGCGAAGTTACCATCGCCGCGGGCGACGACCTGAGCGCCGATCTTCCCGCCGGCGGCGAGCGTCCCCGTGTACTCTCCCTGATCCGCAAAGTCGGCGGCGAGCTTGGGGTTCTTCTTCACGGCCTCGGGATTGGCGTTCTCCGGAGTGGCGTCCGTCTCGCTCTTCCCCTTCTTCTTCTTGTCATCCACGCCGATCACGACGCTGGTCGCCAAGAAAGCGATCACCAGCGCGCTCACGAAAGATTTGCGCCTCGTCGACATTCGCAGTTTCTCCTTCTTCTGAGCTGAGCTTCGAACCTCTCCGGCATGTTCCGGAAACATGTCACGATACTCGCCTCCGCGAAGGCGGTCAATCGGACCCTCGTGCGACGAAGCGCCCCTTCCGCAGATTCGAAACTTCCGAAAAAGCCCTTCAGCGCTCAGGAGACCCGGCCGATGAGAGGATATGGCCTGGTTAGGTATCTTTTTCGACCACTTCGCCACGGACGGCGGCCCGAAGGACCCCGACATGTTCGAGGGTCTCTCCCCCCCACGCGTCTACCCGTACGCGCACGGCTTCGTCGAGTCCGAGATGAAGCGACTCGCGGTCTCGAAGGACCCGGGCTACACGCGCGTGAACGGTGAAGAGTTCTCGATCTTCTACTCGATCGATCACGACGGCGGCCAAACGGGTGTCGACCAACAGGGCTGCCGCATCCTCCAGTGGCTCTTCGAGAACTTCGACCAGAACGGCAAGAACAAGATCGCCGCTCGCTTCAGCGAGATCCCGATCGTCATTCACGCGGTCAGCCCGCAACGTGCCGCCGCGCTCGGCAACGCGCTGACCCTCCTCCGCTTTCTCGGCGCTGCCGAGGACCAGGCGATCGCGAAGATGATGATCTACGGCTGGAATCCGGGTCGCGGCAATCCGCAGCTCGCTGCGCGCGACTACGAGAAGCGCGTCCTCGAGTTCCTCCACGGCGACATCTTCTATCCCGAGGACGTCTCGCTCTTCGACATCCTCAGCCGTCGAGACCTCAAAGAGCATCGCGCCCTCGCACCGTGCTGCGAATCGCAGATCGGATTCATCGGGCCGCTTCTCGAGTGGATCGACGAGTGCTGGCCGGAGACGCCCGAGGAGGCGAAGGATCTCGAGCAGAAGCTGCGCAACTCGCTCGGAGACGAGGCGGTCTACCTGCGCAAGGATCGCATGAACCGGCGCGTCGACTCGGCGATCGCGGCGGCGTCACGCGTCCCCTACTGAGATCGACCTTCGAGCCACTCGAAGATCCTCGAGTCCATCCACCGAAAGCCACCGCGTCGGAATGGTGAGCCGAGGAAGCCGAGGTGTCCGCCGCGCCGTGTCTTCTCGACCTCGACATTCGCAGGCAGATCGAGATCATCGCAGGCGTTCGCGTCGATGAACGGATCGTCCTCGGCGAAGAGGATGCGGCACGGCACGCGGATCTTCTCGAGCAATGGACGGGCGCTCGCACGAGCGTAGTAATCGTCCGCGCTCTCGAAGCCGCCGAACTTCGCCGTGTAAAGATCGTCGAACTCGTGAATCGAGACGCCCGCGGGGCTCTCCGGCAAATCGACGGGACCGATGTCCGGGAACCGAGCTCTGCGCTCCGCGACGGCCTGGTAGAGCAGCTTGACGAAGAACCGTTCGTACCGCGCCTTCCACGCTTCGCCAAGCATGCGTGCGCACGCGGCGAGATCGACCGGCGGACAGATTCCGATGACTTGATCCAGCCAGTCGCCGCCGTCGTCCGCGAGCTCTCCCGCGAGCTTGAGCGAGATGTTCCCGCCGAGCGAGAAGCCGATGAGGTCGAGGCGGCCTTCGGGACACTCCTGGCGAAGTACCTCGACCACGCGCCGCATGTCCTCGCTGCGACCGCTGTGATAGATCCCTCGAGCGAACCCTGCGCCCGATCCGCAGCCTCGCAGATTGACACGGACGGCTCGCATGCCACGGCGGTGCATCTTGCTCGCGAGACGCACGAGGTACGCCGAGCCGTGACAGCCGCAGAGCCCGTGGACCATCACGACGGTGCGATCGCGCGGCGTCCACGCCTCGGGCGTCGTCACCTCGACGGCGAGCTGGTCACCGTCATCGAGATCGAGGAGCCGACGCTCCGATTTCGGCTCTCGCGTGAAGCGATACGTCGCGAGGATCGTCTGGACGTGCGCGTTCGCGAGCAGCGGGAAGGGCCTGAACTCGTCCTTCGCGCTACTCATGATTCGCGGCTCTGCTGGTTAACAGTCCCTTGATAAAGTGCTTCGAGTGGACAAGCGAGACGATTCGTTCGAGATCGAGGAGCTGAAACG
>CAYZGY010000129.1:3500-13457 GCA_964478085.1 uncultured Planctomycetia bacterium | reverse complement strand
CTTCACGGGTCGTCCGCTCAAGGACTCGAACGGCAACATCCGCTACGTCAAGGACGCGGCCGGCAACGTCAAGACGCGTCTCGCGACCTTCGACTACATGTCGTCGATGGCGAACGCGTTCCTCGGCCCCTCGGAGCTCGTTTTCGGCCGCTACGGCACGATTCAGCTCTCCCTGGCCGGCGGCGAGTTCTGGAAGGAGAAGAAGGCTCTCTCCGATCCGTACCGTATCGCCGAGGGGACGAACCCGCGTCGCGCGAAGCAGAAATCGCTCCTCAAGAGCGGTATCTCGAAAGCCGTGACGCTGCGCAAGCCGCCCGGAGATCTCATCGAGGAAGAGCCCCTCGAGGGCGAGGATCCTTCGAAGCACTGGTCGCACTTCATCACCCCGATCGAGGGCGCCTACGACAAGATCGAGACGCTCCTCGCGGTCGAGAGCTGGCACAAGTGCATCCGCCGCGCTCGCAAGGGCGAGCCCTTCCAGGACGAGCTCCGCGCCGACGCCGTCGTCGGCATGGAAAGCGCCGTTGCCGCGCTCATGGCCAACATCGCGATGCGCGAAGACAGAACGGTGTACTGGTCCGAATTTTTCCCGGAAGAGTCTTCCGCGGGCGGACTGAACGGCGGGCCGCAGGGCGGCGGCGGATAGTCTGATATCCTCTGACGGTCTCGAATAAGCCCCGCCTCGAAAAAGCCCCGCCTCGAAAAAGCCCCGCTTCGAGTCACGCGCGAAGCGGGGTTTTTTCGATGGTCTATCTCACTCACCCGTCCCGTCGTACTCGTGCTGGTCGGGGTGAATCGATCGCGAGGGGGCTTCCCGAAAGCCCCCTACTGAACAACCGAGAGGAACTTCTCGACCGCGTACGCCAGCTGCCAGTCGCGCAGCACGCCGTTCGTCTGGTAGACGGGCTCGCCGCTCGGCTTGAGGAAGACGATGATCGGCTGGAAGATCTCGTAGCTCTCGACGGGCTTCTTCGGTGGCGCCTTCTTCCCGGCCTTCGGTGCCGGAGGGGGAGGAGCTGCTGCCGCTTCGGCGTCACGACCCGACTCGAACTGGGTCTGGAGGACCTTGCGCAGCTCGCGGAACTTCGTGCGATCCAGCACGGCGCAGGGCAGCGACGTCTTGAGCCCGTCTCGCCAGGCCTTCGACTGCGCGGTGCGTGCCGCGTCGTCGGCGAAGAGCTGGTAGAACGCGACGCCGATGTGGACCTTGTCGCCGAACTGCTTGTTGATCTGCTCGAGCGTCGGCAGGTACTTGACGAGACCGTCGTGGTGGATGCGCGTCACGACGATCGCCGAGGGCTTGTCGCCTTCGGGCCAGAACGGCTTGCCGTCGACCGTCTCGAGCTCGGGCTTCCACTGGTCCTTCGTCCCCTTCGCGAGGCGTGCGAAGAGCTTGTCCTGGCGCTTCTTGTCTCCGTCGCGAAGCTTCTTCTCGGCTTCTTCCGCGAGCTCGGCGACGAGGGCCTTGTACGCCTTGCCCGGCTCGCCCGTGTCTTGCTGGAGGAGAAACAGCTCGCGTGAGCCGTCGAACTCCTTCGGGTTGCGGAAACCGAGGCTCGCCGCCTCCTGGAGGTCCTTGAGCATCTGGTTCTTCTTCTCGAGCGTCGCGGCGTCGTCTGCCGGCGGGTTGAAGAAGAGGTTTCGGCCGTCGAGGCGGGCCTTGTAGAAGAGCGCGTAGCCGCGCATCTCGTTGAAGTCCTTCACGAGCTGCGGGTGGTTCTTGAACTTCGGATCATCGGGCTTGAGGTACTCGAGCGTGTAGTTGACGAGGTGCTCGATGTCGCCGCTCTTCCGGCCGTCCCAGATCTCGTTGCGCTGGAGACGTCCGTAGCGCTTCGTGACGATCGTCTTCTTCGAGAGCTTCGTCCCGGCGAGCCACGGGATGGCCCATTCGGGAGCCTTCTGTGCCGCGAGCTCTCGCGTCGAGAAGGGGCCGGCAAGCAGCGCGAGCAGCGCGAGCAGCGCGATGACCGTCAGAAGTCGAAAAAGGGGCCGGCGGGGACCCTGAGCAGCGCCGGTCTTCGAGGCGGACAGCATTCGTATTCCTCGTCGTGTTGTCGGGTGGGGAAACTCGAAGCGCAGATTATAGACGACACCCGAGGGCTCGGGAAGGTGCGGCCCGTCGAGTGCGGAATTCGGTCGGTTCGCTCGAGCGAGACGCGCGGGCGACTGTGAACATAATGAGTGCTGCTGAGCTCAATTTGTGATAGAGGGTGGACACTTTGTGGTCACTTTCTTGCACTTGGTTTGTCCTGCCTTCGTGCTGCACTGATCTCTCTCATCTCTAAGAGATTTTCCTGTAAATGTTTACGTTCTGGGTTGAGTTTTTCCGGGCGATTGGCTCGCACTTTGCCTTTCCTCCACGTGTCCTGGGAGCCCTTCCTTCTCGGCTCCCACCCCTTCTCTCTTCCAGGTCTCGATCCTGATCCTCGTCCCCCGGCTTCCCGAAAGGTATCCGCTATGAAGCTCATCACCGCCATCGTTCGACCCAGCCGCCTCGAGGCCGTCAAGGACAGCCTCTCTCGCGCCAACATCACCGGCATGACCGTCTCGGACGTCCAGGGCGTCGGTCGGCAGCGCGGCCACAAAGAGGTCTACCGTGGCCACGAGTACCAAGTGGACCTCATTCGAAAGGTCAAGATCGAGGTCGCCGTCTCCCGCGAGGTCGTCGAGGGGGCGATCGACGCGATCGTCGCTGGCGCCCGCAGCGGAGCCGAGGGGGAGATCGGCGACGGGAAGATCTTCGTCACGTCGCTCGAGGACGTCATCCGCATCCGCACGCAGGAGCGCGCCGAGGCCGCGATCTGACGCGGGCAGCGCAGAGGAAACAAGAAAAGCAACGACCGGCAAAACCCACGAAAGGACTTCGATCATGTCTCTCAAGACGCTCTTCTCTACCGGACTACTGCTCGCGATCAGCGCGCCGCTTCTCGCCCAGGGCGAGACCGAGGCTCCGGCGACCGCGAAGTCGGTCAACGACGCTCTGGGCTCGTTCTCGGGCGATGTCGACGCTCTTTGGACCTGCCTCGCGGCATTTCTCGTCTTCTTCATGCAGGCCGGATTCGCCCTCGTCGAGAGCGGCCTGACGCGCGCCAAGAACGCGTGCAACATCATCATGAAGAACCTGATGGACATGTCCGTCGGGTCGCTGCTCTTCTGGCTGATCGGATTCGGGCTCATGTTCGGAACGAGCGCCGGCGGCGACAAGGGCATCGTCGGCACGACCGAGTTCATCTTCGACCCTGCGGCCTCCGAGCAGGTCACGTCGGGCGCGCAGAGTGAGCCGTTCGCCTGGGCGTTCCTGATCTTCCAGACGGTCTTCTGTGCCACCGCGGCGACGATCGTCAGTGGTGCGGTCGCCGGTCGTACGAAGTACGTCGGCTACTTGATCTACTCGGTCGCGATCTGTGCCTTCGTCTACCCGGTCTTCGGGCACTGGGCGTGGGGCGGACTCTGGGGCGGCAGCGGCTGGCTCGAGGGCATCGGCTTCCTGGACTTCGCCGGATCGACGGTCGTTCACTCGATCGGTGGCTGGGCGGCTCTCGCCGGCGCGATCGTGATCGGCCCGCGCCTCGGAAAGTACCGCGACGGCAAGGTCATGCCGATTCCCGGTCACAGCATGCCGCTCGCGGCTCTCGGCGTCTTCATCCTCTGGCTCGGATGGTTCGGCTTCAACGCCGGTAGCACCACGGCTGTCGGTGGTGGAGACTTCGCCCGCATCGCGGTCGTCACGAACATCTCCGCTGCCTCCGGCGCTCTCTTCGCGATGCTCGCGACCTGGTTCCTCTTCAAGAAGCCGGATACGTCGTTCGCCCTCAACGGTGCGCTCGCTGGTCTCGTCGGAATTACGGCCGGCTGTGACGTCATGACCATTCCTGGTGCGGCGATCACCGGTGCGCTCTCGGGTTCGCTCGTCGTCTTCTCGGTCCTCTTCTTCGACAAGCTCAAGATCGACGATCCGGTCGGTGCGATCTCGGTCCACGGTGTCTGTGGCGCACTCGGAACGCTCTGCGTCGGGCTCTTCGCGGCCGAGGGCGGTCTGTTCTACGGCGGTGGATTCTCGCAGCTCGGGATCCAGGCCGTCGGCGTCGCCGCCGGCTTCCTCTGGGCCTTTCCCGTCAGTCTCGCGGTCTTCTTCGTGATCAAGAAGACGGTCGGCCTGCGCGTCAGCAACGAGGAGGAGCTCATGGGGCTCGACGTCTCCGAGCACGGCATGGAAGCCTATCCGGGCTTCGCCATGGAGGCGGGCCGAGACATCTACTCGGCCGGCGCGATCTCGCCGGAGCTCATCGAGGACGCTCGTCGTCGCGAGTCGACCGGCACCGCCTCTAAGTAAGCCTGCCCCGACGGGGGTAGCGGGGTATGGTTTTGCCGGCAGGGGCTGGGTGTCCGATCAGGGGCGCGCTGCCGCTTTTTTGATGGGCGTATCCCGGCGACGAACTTGATCCGCTTTGCTTGGGATTTCGGGTTTCGTTTGCCTTGTTTTGGCTGTTTGTGTTGCTTTTCTGGCCGGCACGTACCGAGAAAGCTTCGTTTCTGGCTTGATTGTGCTGCGAGGGCGGGAGTATTTTACGCTCTCGATGAGGCGTAGCAGACTCATGCTATCGGAATCACTCACGAATCGGACGAGCCAGGGACCGCGGTTCTCCCGGACGGTGAAAGGCGGGATTGGGCTGGCGTCGCCACCGCGAGTGGGGGCGTCGACTCTCGCCGCGCAGAAGCGCGGGGTGGTTTGCGGTGTGACTCTAGGGAAGGCCCACGGGAACTCCCGGGCCAGCGACGATTGTCGACCTGAACACGGGCCTCGGCTCGTAGGCGGGCTCGGGTGCGCGTTGGCCGCTGGGAGGGCGAGGGCCCAGGAGGTGACCGAGACCAAGATAGTGCCAACGACTAACCTTAGCGATCGTAGCGTCTCACGAGAAGTACGGTTCACCTCGGGCGATCTGAAGGATTCGCCTGGGAAGGACCGAGTGAGCGGGACGAGTCGCTGATCGACCGGTAAAGCCGCGGATTCTGCGGAGCCTGCGGAGTAGGAACCCGTCGATCAAAAGAGAAACCGACACGGCTCGGGCGGCGAAGAAAGGGATAACGCCTGAATCAGCTCCGAGCGTGGAGCGCACGTCGGTCCGCTGGAGAGGCGGTGCTTCGAGGGAAGCGCGATCGAAAGCGGGAGAAGTGAGGAGTAGACGATTCTGAGGAATCGAACAGAAACAATCGTGGCGGTCGGCCCCGGTTCTTCCTGCGAATGTTCGGGGGAGGAATCGAGTTCGGATTAGGTACGGCTCGTCTCCGAGCGGAGTCGCTTCCGAATGGAGCGGTCGCGTAGGTCCGAAGGTCTTCGCGGGCTGTCGAGTCGCCACGTGGAAGAAAGAAGGGTTTTTTCAAAGGAAAGGAACTGCGAAGCCATGCGTCGAATTGGAACGTTGGGTTTAGCGATGGTTTTTGCGAGCAGCCTCGCGCTCGCACAGGACGCTCAGGTGCGTGACGCCGGGACGATGCTCAGTCCAGGCATGCTCGGCTGGGATCATCACGGCAGCGGCGTGTCCCAGTTTATTTCGGGCACGGACATCACGGGACACGTGGACACGGGGTTCACGTTCAACTTCAACAACTCGAACGCCTCGAACTCGGCGACGGGTACGACGGTCGAGAACCCCGGTCGCATCTTCGATCAGCGCCACAACGAGTGGATGCTGAACAGCTTCATGCTCGACTTCAACCGTGGCACGACGGCCGACAGCATCTTCGGCTACCACGTCACGATGATGATGGGCGACGACGCTCGTTCGACCAACGCGGCGAGTCCGACCGCGGACGACGTCTTCGGCGATCAGGATTTCACGCTCTCGACCGCGAACATCCAGAGCCAGCTCCCCGACTCGGCAGGCCCCCTCTCGGGCGCGGGCGTGACGGTCGGTCGTTTCGAGACGACGATCGGGGCGGAGACGCTCCACAGTCCTCAAAACGACAACTACTCGCGTTCGTACCTCTTCGGTCTCGCGATCCCGTTCACCCACACGGGTGTCCTGGTCTCGAAGAGCGGAATCGTCTCGTCGGGCGACAGCGATGTCGTCAACGCCCGCCGCGGTTGGGTCAACGGCTGGGACAGCATCAACGACAACAACAACACGGGCACGCGGCTGGCCGGTGGTGCCGAGCAGTCGGAAGGCACGTCGGGCGCGAACTCGGACAAGCGCACGGTCGTCGATCTCGTCGCGACCCTCGGTGCTCCGGACGACGTCGCCTCGGGCGGCGCGGAGTTCCTCCGTCGCCTCAAGCTGCTCCTCAACGTCACCTGGGGTGGCGAAGAGGGCGTCGGTGCTGGCGCCGCCGAAGAGTGGGCCACGTGGTACGGCTTCGCGGCGATTCTGCGCTATGACTTCGACCTGCCGATCCTCGGTAGCGACGGCTCGAACGACGGTCGCTGGTTCCTCGCCCTCCGCGGCGAGTGGATGGAAGATCCCGATGGCTCGCGCATCGGCCCGGGCGTCGCGTTCCCGGCGAACGATCACGCTCAGGTCTGGGGTGTCACCGGAACCCTCGGTTTCCGTCCTGCCGACCTCCTCCTCATCCGTCTCGAGGTCCGCCACGACCATGGCGAGACCAAGCAGCTTGGTGTGAACTCGAAGCCCTTCGCCGACGGTTCACGCAACAGCCAGACGACGGTCGCTCTCAACGTGGTCGCCAACCTCTAATCGAATCAGGTGTCAGGAACCTTTTCTTTCAGAGGAAAGGTTCCTGACACCTTTTTTCGCCTGCGCCGCGATCTCGCCGAAACGCCTCCGCATCGCCCCTTGCGCCTCGCGCAGACCTTCGACCGTCGGGTTGTCCCCGCGCGCGTAGCCGAGCACGAGGTCCTCGGCCTCCACGAGGTACTTGCAGCCTAACGCCACCTCTCGGACGATCTCGTGGGGGATCGTCGCCACTCCGTTGCAGTCCGCGTGAATCAGGGCGCCGGGCTCGATCGTCACGCCGCAGACGTCCACGGGCACGTGCACGTCTACGATGCGGCACCACGCGTGCGACGAGATCACGCTCGTCGACCAGCATGGAAATCCGATCGCGCGCACTTGGTCGAGATCTCGCGCTCCACCCGAGGTGATGAGGCCGTCGCAACCGAACGCGTTGTAAACGGTGCACATGACCTCGCCGAAGGTCGCTCCGCAAGGCTCGGGGTCGAGGTCTTGAAAGACGACGACGCGAGGGCGGGGGAGGTCGGCCTCCATCTTCGCGACTTGCTCGCCGAGGTTCGAGTAGGCGTCGGGATTCGTCGCCTTCGTGGCGCTCTCGAACGTCGCGGTGCTCGCGTACGCGCAGATCGGGCCCATCTCGGGGAAGCAGGCCTTCATCGCGCCCGTCATGAAGCCTTCGTGGCGCGGACGCACGTCGAACAGCTCGATACAGTTGAGCACGGTCGGGGTGTCGTACTTCTTCAGCTCTTCGAGCGTCGCGGGATTGGCCGGTTCGATCAGCATGGGGCTTTCGATTCTCTTGGGTTTCGTGGGAATCGCCTCAGGTGAGGAGGCGACGAAGGAGTTCCTGGCAAGCTCGGACGCCGTCGACCTCGGAGATCTCGTGACCCTCGAACTCGATGCCGATCCAGCCGCCGAAGCCGTGAGCTCGGACGATGTCGAGCATACGGCCGTAGTCGATCTCCCGTTCGTTGCCGTCCTCGTCGAAGACCTCGCACTTGGCGCTCACGGCGCGTGCGAAGGGCATCAGGGTCTCGACCATCTCGTAGCGGTCGGCGTCGGGCGGGCAGTTGCCGAAGTCGGGAAGAGTGCCGAAGTTTCGACCCTCGAGACGTCGGGCGAGCTCGACGACGGCCGGCAGGTTGGATGAGAGGCCGCCGTGGTTCTCGAGCAGGATAGCGAGCGGCGCTCGTTCGGCATGGCGGCAGAGCGCGTCGAGGCTCTCGGCGCAGGCGTCGAGCGCTCGGGCGACGGTGTCGTCCGTCAACGGGTCGTTCCAGGCCACTCCCTCCGCGGGGCCCGTGTTGACGCGCATCGAATGGCAGCCGAGGCCGACGGCGATGTCGATCCAGCGTCGGTGGCGGTCGACGGCGTCTCGGCGCTCTTCCGGCGATTCGGCCGCGAGATCGCCTTCGTCGTCGATCATGACGAGCAGGATCTCGGCGCCGACATCCTCGGCTTGTCGCCGCAGGGCGGTCATGTCCTCATCGGTCGACGACTCGAGGAGCGTATTGACGAGCTCGACGCCACGCAAGCCGAAGGTCTCGACCGTGAAGCGAGGGAAGTCGAGTCCGCGCAGCTCGCCACCGTGGATGGCGCGATGGAGGGACCACTGCGCCAAGGACACGCGATCGAAGGACAGTTCGCTCAAGTCCCGCTCTCCTTACGCGACGGACCAGGACAGGCTGTCGTCGCTCTCCCGGTATCCGGCCGTCGCGAGAGCGGCGCGGACGGCCTCGATCGACTCGACGTGCTGATCGATCGCTTGGCGCTCGCCGATCTCGCGGCCGCGTTTGCCGGGGACCTCGAGCACGACGAGGACGCTGTCGGTCGTCACCGTGTCGCGGAGCGCTGTGAGGAATCCGGCGAGGTCGATGATGCCTCCGGCATTCGGACCGAAGTGACCCGTCTCGAGAAAGTCGGCATCCGTGTTCTTGAGGTGGACCTCGGTGATCTGGTCGGGAAAGGCCTCGAGCCACGCGCGAAAGTCGCGATCGCGATCGTCGCGGCTCTCGGTCTGGCTGATGCCGTGACCCGTGTCGTAGGCGAGGCGCACGGGGACGGTCGTGTCGGGGTTCTTCTCGTGGTGCTCGCCGAGGAGCTCGAGAGTCGCGCGCGTCTCGTCGATCGTCGAGCAGCCCTCGCGATACGCGCCGGCCATCTCGACCGTGAGCTCGCGGACGCCGAGGCGGCGCGCGTCGGCCATCCAGCGCATCCAGATCGCCATCGCATCGAAGAAGAGCGACTGGTAGCGCTCGGGGTCCTCGGCCTCTTCCTTGTTCATCGTGAAGAGCGAGAACCCGGCCGAGGGGGCGCGGTAGCACGCCGCTTGCTCGATGAGCGAGAGGCCGATCTGATAGGCGCTCTCTCGGATCTTCGGATGTCCGTTGGCGATCGCGCCCGCGTCACGGTAGACCGTGAACACGCTGTCGACCTTGACGCCCTGGGCCTTGGCGTGGTCGGCGATGCCGTAGTGGTACTCGCGGAACGCCTCGGGCGACTGGGTGTAGAAGACGCCGCCGTAGTCGTTGTCCGCGACCATCTCGACGTGTCGGAGGCCGAGCTGCCGGCGCACGACCTCGAGGGCGCGCTTGCGCCCGTAGACGTACTTCGCAAAGTTGAGATTGACGCCGAATCGGATCGTCGGGGGCAAGGCTCGACTCCTCCTGCTGAGACCGACGGACATTGTACACGGAGCGCCCGGAGGCGTCGAGAATGGCGAGTTCGGGCGCCGTTCGCCGCGATTCTTCGCCGGACGCCGTCTTTTTCAAAACCTCGGGAGGAGGAGGTTTACACGGCTTTCGACCGCGTGCTAAAATCCTCGGCTCAATTTCGGCTAGAAAGACCGCGATGATCACCTTCGTCTCCAATCCAAGCCACAGCTCCTCGGAGCATCATCACCGTCATGCGCATGCGCGCGGGGAGGGTTCTCCTAGGTCTAGCTGATCTGTGAGCCTGATCTGAGGAACCACCCCGTAACACACGCTGTTGCGGGTTTTTTTTTTGGTCTCGTTTTTTCACCTCGGAGTCACCATGTCGGAGAACGTCCTCAAGTTCGGAATGCCGAAGGGGAGCCTGCAGGAGTCTACCTTCGCGCTCTTCCAGAGAGCCGGTTACAAGTTCAGCGTCTCGTCTCGGTCCTACTTCCCGTCGACCGATGATGACGAGATCGAGGCGATGCTCGTGCGCGCGCAGGAGATCGCGCGGTACGTGCAGGAAGGCGTCTTCGACGTCGGCCTGACGGGGCACGATTGGGTTCTCGAGA
>CAYZGY010000129.1:2309-3490 GCA_964478085.1 uncultured Planctomycetia bacterium | reverse complement strand
TGGCCGCGAGAACGGCGCGGACGTCCACGAGGTCATGGAGCTCTGCTACTCGAAGCAGTCGAGCCGGCCCTGCCGCTGGGTGCTGGCGGTGCCGGAAAGCTCGGACATCCAGAGCGTCAAAGACCTCGAGGGCAAGCTCATCGCGACCGAGGCCGTCAACTTGACGAAGAAGTACCTCGACGACAATGGCGTCAACGCGACGGTCGAGTTCTCGTGGGGTGCGACCGAGGTCAAGACGCCCGACCTCGTCGACGCGATCGTCGAGATCACCGAGACCGGCTCCTCGCTGCGTGCCAACAAGCTCCGCATCGTCGACACGCTTCTGACGACGACGACGCGGCTCATCGCGAACCATGACGCGTGGCAGGATCCGTGGAAGCGCAAGAAGATCGAGGACATCGCGCTCCTCCTCGGTGGTGCGCTCGCGGCGGAGGGACGCGTCGGTCTCAAGCTCAATTGCTCGCAGGAGAGCCTCGAGAAGGTGCTCGACGTGCTCCCGTCGATGAAGAATCCGACTGTCTCGCAGCTCGCCAAGGGCGATTGGGTCGCGGTCGAGGCGATCCTCTTCGAGACCGAGGTGCGGAAGATTATCCCGGCGCTGAAGGAAGCCGGGGCGTGTGATCTGATCGAGTTCCCGTTGACGAAGGTCATCGACTGAGCAGATCGACTGAGGTGTTTGCCGAGGGTGTGGCCTTGAGTCGAGGGCAGCCCGGAGATGAGATGACGCCACGTCGCGGCGACCCGCCGCGAGACTCGATCTGTGCGTCGACCCCGGAGGAGCCGGGATCGTCGCTCCGCTCGAGTTCGTTCTTGGGAGAGACGTAGATGGAGATTCGAGAAGCTGTCGCCGCCGTTGTTCAAGCCGTCCGCGAGCGTGGAGACGAGGCCCTGATCGACTTCACCGAGCGCTGGGATGGTGTCCGTCTGACGCCCGAGACGCTGCGCGTGCCCGAAGAGGTTCTGCGTCAGCCACCCGGTGACAGCGCCTTCGCGAAGGCCTTCGAGCGTGCCGCCGCGCGCATCGAGCGCTTCCACGACGCGGTCAAGCCGCGGACGACCTTTCACGAGGACGACGAAGGAGTGATCCTCGGTCTTCGCTGGTCGGCGATCGAGTCGGTCGGGCTCTACGTTCCCGGTGGCAAGGCGACGTACCCTTCGACGCTCGCGATGACGGCGATTCC
>CAYZGY010000129.1:0-2299 GCA_964478085.1 uncultured Planctomycetia bacterium | reverse complement strand
TCGCCGGCTGCGAACGCATCGTCGTCGTGTCTCCTCCAGGTCCCGACGGTGAGGTCAGCCCGCAGGTTTTGCTGGCGGCACGCACCCTGGGCATGGAAGAGGTCTACCGCGTCGGTGGGGCGCAGGCGATCGCTGCGCTCGCGCTCGGAACGGACTCGATTCCGCGCGTCGACAAGATCTTCGGGCCGGGCAACGCGTTCGTCGCCGAGGCGAAGATGCAGCTCTTCGGCGAGGTCGGTATCGATCTCGTCGCCGGGCCGAGCGAGCTTGTCGTCTACGCGGACGAGACGACCGATCCCGATTGGGTCGCCGCGGACCTCCTCGCTCAGGCGGAGCACGACGAGTCGACGGCTGTCACGCTTCTCGCTTCGAGCCCTGGAGTGCTCGAGGCTGCGCGTGCTTCCGTCGAGCGACTTACGGAGGTCGCTCCGCGTCGCGAGGTGATCGAGGCGTCGCTCTCACAGAACGGTCGATTCGAGCTCGTCGCTGATGCGCGAGAGGCCGCGCGTCGCATCAACGAGATCGCGCCCGAGCACCTCTCGATCCAGATCGCCGATCCGTTCCTGATCTTGCCGCTGATTCGAAACGCCGGCGCGATCTTCCTCGGCAAGGAGACGCCCGTCGCGGTCGGCGACTACTACGCGGGCCCGAACCATGTCCTCCCGACGGGGCGCACGGCGCGCTTCGCTTCGTGTCTCTCCGTCGAGGACTTCATGAAGCGCTCGAACGTCGCGCGCATGAGCTTCGACTTCGTCCGCGCGGCATCGGCCGACGTCGCCGAGCTCGCCGAGGGCGAAGGGCTCCCCGCGCACGCGCAGTCGGTGACGCTGCGTCGGCTCGACCCGAGCCTCGTTCGTCCTCGCGGCGGCGTTCGTGGCGTGAGCGCGTACACGCTCGTCGAGGAAGATGGCGAGACGAAGCTCAATCAAAACGAGTCGCCTTGGGACGTCCCCGAGGAGATCAAGGACGAGGTCGCGAAGCGGCTTCGCGATCTTCCTTGGAATCGTTACCACCAGAAGCTGCCCGACGACTTCCTGGCGCAGATCGCCGGGGAGGCCGGAGTCGACGCGAAAGGCGTGATTGCCGCGTCGGGCTCGAATCTTCTCCTCCAGTGGATCTTCGAGGCGTACGGCGGTCCCGGACGTACGGTGCTTCTCCCGGCGCCTTCCTTTTCGCTCTATCCGCTCTGGGCGCAGGTGAGCGAGTCGCGCGTCGAGACGGTGCGTCTCTCGGACGAGCTCACGCACGACGCGGACGCGATCGTCGAGGCGATTCGCAAGAGTCAGCCGACGGTGACGATCCTCTGTCTGCCGAACAACCCGACGGGAACGGAGCTCGCGACGGACGACGTGCGCACGATCGCCGATGCCGCTCGGGCGATCGGAGGTCTCCTCGTCATCGACGAGGCGTACCGCGAGTTCTCGAGCGACGCGTTCGATCGAACCGGTCTGCTCACGAGTCACGACAACATTCTCCTGGTGAGGACCTGCTCGAAGGCTTTCTCGGCCGCGGGCATGCGTCTCGGCTACGTCCTGACGTCGCCCGGTGTCGCGGAAGAGCTGCGAAAGATCGTGCCGCCCTTCCACCTCAACCTCTTCGCGGCCGTCTTCGGTCAAGTCCTCTGGGAGCGCAAGTCGCTCTTCGATGACCGCGTCGCCGAGCTTGTGGCCGAGCGCGCGCGACTCGCGAAGGCAGTCCGCGGATTATCGGGCGTGCGTATCTACCCGAGCGAGGCCAACTTCTTCCTGATGGAGCTCGATCGTGCGGCCGAGGTCCACGCCGCCCTCGCTTCGAGGGGCGTTCTCGTGCGAAAACAGGGGGGCGATCCCCGCCTCGAGAACTGTCTGCGCGTCAATGCGGGCACCAAGGAAGAGAACGATCGCTTCCTCGCCGATCTAAAGGAAGTGCTCGCGTCTCTTTGAAGAAAGGACTTTTCGACGCATGACGGCTCCGCGACGGGCTCAGGTAGCCCGCGAAACCAAGGAAACGAAGATCCGGCTCTCGGTCGACCTCGACGATCCGTCGACGAGGAAGATCTCGACGGGCGTCGGCTTCTTCGATCACATGCTCGAGGCTCTCGCGCTCCACGGTGGTCTCGGTCTCGAGATCGAGGCAGAGGGCGATCTCCACGTCGACGCGCACCACCTCGTCGAGGACGTCGGTATCGCGATCGGTGGGGCGATCCGCCAGGCGCTCGGGGGCAATCTGCGCATCGAGCGTTTCGCGCACGCGTATGCACCGCTCGATGAGGCGTTGACGCGCGCGGTGATCGATGTGAGCGGTCGTGCGCATCTTCACT
>CAYZGY010000128.1:2247-13472 GCA_964478085.1 uncultured Planctomycetia bacterium | reverse complement strand
TGGACATCGATCCGAAACCTCCTTCGAAGCCTTAGCCTACCGCACGAGAGCCTCGAACGTACGGCAAAGTCCCCGTATCCGTCGTTGATCCCTTCGCGCTGCCCTGGACAATGTAGCGACCACGACGATTCCCCACGGAGGAAAGAGACCATGCGCCCGCAAAAACCGCTGTTCACGTTCGCCCTCGTTGCTGCCTCCCTCACGCTGTTCGCTTCGCTGTTCGCCTCATTGGCGACCGCGGCTGAAAAGAAGCCGATCAAAGTCTACGTACTGGCGGGTCAGTCGAACATGGACGGATTCGGCGGACTCGAAGCGCTCGAACATCAGGCGAAGCACAGCGGCGAGCGCGTGCCGAGCTACAAGCACTTGCGCGACGGTGACGGCTGGGCGACGCGGGACGATGCTTGGATCACCTTCCAAGGGCGTAAAGGTCCGCTGAGCGCGGGCTACGGAGTCGGGAAGGGCTTCTTCGGAGTCGAGTGGGACTTCGGCAATGCCGTCGGCGATCTCCATGAGGAGAAGGTGCTCCTCATCAAGTGCTCCTGGGGTGGCGCGAGCATCCGCCGCATGTACCGCCCGCCGAGCTCCGGCTCACCCGAGGCACTCATCGACGAGGAGTACGACCGCCAGCTCAAGAGCTACGAGAAGCAGAAGAAGGACGGCAAGAACCCCAAGAAGCCCGACAAGGCCGCGATCCGCGACGTGTACGGTCGGAACTACCGACGCATGGTCGAGACGGTCAACACGACGCTCGCGGATATCAAGTCCGTCATCCCGAGCTACGACGGTGAAGGTTACGAGTTCGCCGGCTTCGTCTGGTTCCAGGGCTTCAACGACCAGTTCGGCGATTCGCACAAGGAGTACGCGACGCACCTCGCCAACCTGATCCGCGACGTCCGCAAGGAGTTCAAGTCACCGAAGCTCCCGGTCGTCGTGGGCCAGCTGGGACACGGCGGAACCGACGCCGAACGGCAAGAGCGCAAGCTCAAACCGATCGGCGAAGGCACCCGCGGCGTCAAGGAAGGTCAGGCGAAGGCCGTCGCGCTCCCCGAATTCAAAGGCAACGTCACACTCGTCCCGACCGACGTCTTCTGGGACTGGAAAGCCCAGGCCGTCTTCGACAAGGGCTGGCGCAAACACCTCGACGAGTGGCGCAAGATCGGCGCTCACTTCCCCTACCACTACCTCGGAAGCCCATGGTTCTTCATGAAGACCGGTCAGGCGTTCGGCAAGGCGATGGTCGATCTGAAGAAGTAAGCTCCGAACCGACTACTCCGCTCCAGAAATCAGCAGACACTCGGACTCGGCGCAGTCGAGCGCGTCCTCGGTCACGTCGTATCCACACTCCATCGGCGAGGCGGGCGCCGTCCCACCGAGGAAGAGGAAGTTGTTGAGGCTGATGCGGTCCGTGAGCTCGACGACGCCCGAGTCGTCGACGGCCGAGTCGTCGACGGCGGCCGCGTCGAGACACGGCACGGGCCCGCTTCCGAGGAAGAGGTGACCGAAGATCACGATGCTGTCGGAGATGTCGATGCGTCCGTCGAGGTTCGTGTCGGCGCGGACGAAGGGCTGGGTGTTCCGTGCTCCCACGTCGAGGTGGAAGTCGTTCCAGACCGGATCCGATTCGAAGTGTCCAAAACGGATCTCGTTACTCACGGGTTGGCCGACTTCTGGCTTGAGACCGTCTCGGAACTCGAACCTCGCAGGCACCGATTCTCCGGGAGTTTCCGGGACCGTCGCCTCCGCACGGAAACGAACCGCGGGGTAAGGACCCTCCGGCAATACGATGCTCGAATGCACCCCGACGATGACAGCGACGGTAATTCCCTCGTTCCCCTCTCCTTCCGTGATGTGAGCGAAAAAGTAAGAGATGCCGCCGAGCGCGAATGGGTCGTCGGTGTCCCTCTGAGCCGCCGCAGTCCGTTCTCTCGACAACTCGATGGCTTCGGCTCCGGTCGTAGCGATCGAGAACGAGTAGCCATCGACCCCGTTGCCGTACTCGATCTCGCGACCCACACCTGGGCGGGAACCGATGCTGACCTCGTACCAAGCGTCCGTAGAGCTCGAGCGACAATCCGAAGCGGTCGCAACGATGGGACTCCGTCAGAAGCGCGATGCCCTGCCGAACACGCTTCGCGTCTCCGCGGCCCGCCGCAGCTTCGTGGTGAAGAGAGTCTTCTCGTACGCGGCTTGGAGCTTCTTCTGCGCTTCCTTCTGATCGAGCTAGAGGGGCACGGGTTCACGAGCCCAGGCAACGCGCCCCACGTTCAGAAGAGCAAGACAGACAGCGATGATTCCCTGACAGCACTGCATGCGTAGAGGCTACGACGCCCTCGAGAAGCGCTCAAATTCTGCCCTTCGCCGGTCGGGCGGGAGAGGGGGCTTTCGAAAAGCCCCCTCAAGGGAACCGCTCAGTCTTTGTTCGGCTGCGGGGTGTAGCGCAGGTACGGCTTCACGACGGTGTGACCCTTCGGAAACTTTTCAGGGATGTCCTCGGTCGCGATGGCAGGCACGACGATGCAATCTTCGCCGTCCTTCCAGTTCGCCGGCGTTGCGACCTGGTAGTCGGCGGTGAGCTGGCAAGAGTCGATGACGCGCAGGAGCTCGTCGAAGTTGCGTCCCGTGGCGGCCGGGTAGGTGAGCGTCAGCTTGACCTTCTTGTCCGGGCCGATGACGAAGACCGAGCGCACCGTCATGTTGTCGAGCGCGTTCGGGTGGATCATGTCGTAGAGCGTCGCGACCGTGCGATCGGGGTCGGCGATCATCGGGAAGTTGACGGTCGTGTCCTGCGTCTCGTTGATGTCCTGGATCCAACCGTGGTGGTCGTCCATCGGATCGACGCTGAGACCGATGACCTTGACGTTCCTCTTGTCGAACTCGGGCTTGATCTTCGCGACGGTGCCGAGTTCGGTCGTGCAAACAGGAGTGTAGTCCTTCGGGTGCGAGAAGAGGATGCACCAGCTGTCGCCGATCCACTCGTGAAACTGGATCGAGCCTTCGGTGGTTTCTGCGCTGAAATCGGGAGCTTCGTCGCCGAGTCGGATAGCCATCACTACCTCCTGGAGAATGTCTTTGTGCTTGCTCTTTTCTGATGCGGGAAATACTTCATAGCGCTTTTGGGACGCGGTTTCTCGCAAAAAATCGAGTTCGCAGCCTCAGCGCTTTCGCTTCTTCCTGCCCTGCGCTTTCGTGTTCTTGCCGGCTCCCGGATTCAGGTACGAGAGACGTCGCCCGACGTTTCCGCGCGCGCCGCTCTTGTGCGGAATATCCGCCGCCGTGACCTCGAACTCGTAGCCCGGCTTTCCGTCTCGCAACAGGACGAGCGAATTGAGGATCAGAGCCGCGTCGACCTCCGAGCGTGACTCGCGAAGCGCCTTCAGAATCGTCTCTTGAGGCTTCGCCGCACCGAGAAGCCCGAGGAACTCGGCTGCGCGAACACGCACGAGGATCTCGGAATCGTTCGCCGCGAGCTTCTTCGCCGTCTCGACGAGCCCCTTCGCAGCCTCGCCGTGGGAACTCGCCGAAATGAGCGCCCAGTAGCGCTCCCAGGGATTCTCGGACGCGAGCGCCTTCTCGATGCCGGCGCGCGCGCTCGCGAAGTCGGCGAGGCTCAGGTCGGCGACCACGACGAGCCGGGCGATCTCCGCCTGGCGCTTCTGCCCGAAAGAAACGGGGCTCGATCGAAACGCATCGGCGTAGAGAACCGTCTCGGGGAAGAGGCTCAGATCGGGAAGCGACTTGACCATCGTCGAGAGCTTTTCACGCAGCTCGAGCAACTTCGCGCGGTGTTTCGGAAACCCCGCGAGGTTCTTCGTCTCGTGCGGATCGGACTCGATGTCGTATAGAGCCTCGGCGTCACGCCTCTCGAAGAACTGACGCTGCACCGCGTCGAGCTTGCCTGCATGGTAGAGATCGCGCCACTCGGTAAACGCGAGCATCTTGTATCGGTAATTGTTCTGAAGAGCGTCGAAGTTGAACGGCTGATAGTTACGAGTGTACTTGAATCGCCCCTTTCGAAATGTGCGAACGAGATCCCACTTCTCGTCGAAGCGATCGGCATATCCGAAGACTTCGTCGCGAGCGTTCACCTCGGCCATCGTGACGCCCTCGCCGAGGAAGGGGCGCCCGTCCATCCCGCCCGGATCGTCGAGACCGGCAAGCTTCAACAGCGTCGGTCCGAAGTCGATGAAGCTGACGAAGCCCTTCGCGCGAGCTCCACGCTTCGCATCGACGAGGTGAGCGAAGTTCTTCGGCACCCGGACGACGAGCGGAACGTGGAGACCGCTCTCGTAGGCGTACCCTTTGCTCCGAGGCAAGACGCCGCCGTGATCTCCGAAGTAGAAGATGAACGTGTCCTCGAGGAGACCATCTTTCGCCAACTGATCGACGACGGCTCCGATCTGCGCGTCGACCGCCTGCATGCGGTCGTGGTAGCGCGCGGAGGTGTTTGGAAAGGTGGGCGGGTGGGGTTGGTTTGGCGCGAGCTTCACCGACTCCGGATCGGTCTTCGTCTTCTGACTCGCCATCACCTGTTTCGAGAAGTGCAGCTGCCCCTCGTGCGAGGTCCCGAAGCTCTGCATGTGGAAGAAGGGCTGCCCCTTCGCGCGCTTGCGCCAGGTGGCGTTGCGAGACGACTGATCCCAGACGTCCTTCGTCTTGATCGCGTTGTAGTCTTCCTTCTGACGATTCGTCGTGTAGTAGCCCGCCTCGCGAAGGTAGGCCGGGAACATCCGTTGTCCATCGGGAAGCGGGACGAGCTGCGAACGCCGGTGAAACTGCGTGCCGATGCGTGGCGCGTAACATCCCGTGATCAGTGTCGTTCTCGCGACCGAGCAGACGGGAGCGTTCGAGAACGCGTGCTCGAAGATGAGACCGTCCTTCGCGAGCTCCGCGATGCGAGGCGTCTCTGCACCGGCGGGATCGAAGAGCTTCAGATAGTGCTTCGAGTTGTCCTCGGAGATCAGCCAGACGAAGTTCGGCCGCTCGGCCGCGGCGAGGAGGTCAGAGCACGAGAATAGCCAGAGAACGCAGAGAGCGGACAGAAGGCGAAAAGGCATGAGTTCGAGATCCTCAGTCGGTTTCAGAGCGACTGCCAGCGTAACCCGAAGCAAGCGCGGGATCGAGGAGCCTCGCGCGATACTGCCCCGGCGTCTCCCCGAGCTTGCGCTTGAAGAGCGCGCTCATGTACTCCGAGTGCGCGAATCCGCTGCGCTCGGCCACCTCGGCGAGACTCCAGCTCGTCGTGCGAAGGAGCTCACAGACGCGATCGAGACGAGCGCGGAGGATCTCCTCCTTCGGCGACCGTCCGACACACTTGGTGAATCTCCGTTCGAACGTTCGGCGCGACAGTGAGACCGCCTGAGCGACCTCGCCGACACTCGGGTTTTCTGTCGCACGGTGTCGAATCAGACAGAGCGCCTGCGCGATGCGTGCGTCGCTGATCGCCGGAGAAGAGGTGGACTGACGCGCGGAGATATGAGTCGGAGGAATGAGCGTACGATCCTTCGTGCGCTCCCCCGTTCGCATCATGCGATCGAGCACCGCGGCCGCCTCGTATCCGATGCGAAACGCATCGGGAGCCACGCTGCTCAGGGTCGGGTCCGAGAGCTCGCAGAGAATCTCGTCATCGTCGACGCCGATGAGCCCGAACTCCTCGGGAATCAGGATCCCGAGCTCTCGACAGGCCTTGACGATTTGCTGACCACGAATGTCGTTACACGCCATCACGCCGACCGGCTTCGGCAGCCCGGAGAGCCACTTCGCCAAAGTCTCCTCGACATGCAGCCCCTGCTGCTCGATATCTCGCAGACGAGCACCTGCGCGTGCGGGCGATTCGTAGACGTCGACCTCGAGACCGCGTGACTCGACGTAGGAGCAAAACGCGTCTCGCCGAAGCTCGGAGTAGTTGAGCCCTCCGTAGCCACAGAACGCGAACGAGCGAAACCCGCGCTCGATGAGATGGCTCGCCGCCATCGTCGCGACCGCTCGGTTGTCGGTGTCGATGACGGGCATGTCGACGTCGTGCGTGCCTCGCACGTCGACGATCGGTGTCGCGGTGCGGCGGAGCGCCTCCTCGAGAAGACGGCTCTCGACCCGAGCGATGATCCCGTCACCTTCCCACGACGAGATCCAGGTCGGCTCGTCGTCACTCAGGAGACGCTCCTCGATGTCGAGCGACCACGGGCCGTGCTCCCGAGCGTAGCTCCCGATGCCCTGGAGGACACCGCGACCGTAGGCACGGGAGGACTCGATGAGGAGCCCGACTCGGGGGCGAGAGTGCTGCATGGCACGGACCTTCCCAGGCTGTCGCAAAACCACAAGGACAATGTCGTATTCCCTCATTGAGAGGCACGAAAAGAGGCGGATAATCGTAAGGACTTGCGGTGGGTCCCGCAACCCGAACGAAGCTTCGAATGATGAACGACACGCCAGAACTCCGACCGAGCAGCGGCTCCGAGGTCAAAAGCGAAGCCTGTGGACCGGACTGTGATTGCGGGCCTCCTCCGCCCACTCGCCGTGCGTTCCTGGCGAACGCCGCGCTCGCAGCCGGCGCCACGGCCCTCGGTTCTCGCCAGATCACGGCCGGCCCCTTCCGCCAGAACGAGCGCCACCGCGAGGTCGTCCCGGCCGACAAGAAGCTCGATCCGGCGTGGACCCGCTCGCTCTACGAACGAGGAACGAAAGACACCTGGGACGATCCCGATGCGCTTCGACACATCGGCATGCCCGTCGGAGGCTTCTTCGCCGGCACGGTCTACCTCGGCGGCGATGGCCGTCTCTGGCTCTGGGATATCTTCAATCGAGATCAAGAAGGCATCGCACCGCGCGAATTCGACGGCGAGGTGCCGAATCGAAAGGCCGGCGATCCGCTCCTCGAGCTCCGCGGGCGCGCCCGCCCCCACTACCACACGCCCCCTCCGCCCGCCAGCCCGCTCACCCCACGTTTGTGGCTCGCGGTCGATGGAGCGAAGCGACGCTCGCTCGATCTCGAGGGGTTCAAAAACGTACGATTCGATGGTCGCTATCCGATCGGCCGCGTGAGCTACGCCGACCCCGCGTGTCCCGTCGACGTGAACCTCGAGGCGTTCTCCCCCTTTTCGCCCCTCGAGCTCGACGACTCGTCCTTGCCGGCGATCCTGCTCACTCACACCGTGACGAATCGCTCGGCGAAAGCCGTCGAGGTGACGATCGGCGGCTTCCTCGAGAACGCGGTCCTCCACCACGGGCGCCGCCGAGCGACCGGCAAGCTCGTCAGCGAAGCTCGCCGGGGAACGGCATCCGTCTCGATCGAGTCGAGCGCCGCGAAGATCGAGCGGACCGGCGAACGACGACGACCCGACATCGTCGTCGAGGACTTCGAGAAGGAGACGTACGAAGGCTGGACGGTCGAGGGCGAAGCGTTCGGCAAGGGTCCCATCGCCATCGACGAGATTCCCGACTACCAAGGAAACGTCGGGGGCACCGGCAAGCGTGTGGTGAACTCCCATGCGAGCGCGCCGAGCGAGGATCTCGGCAAGAAGGACGGCGCCACGGGAAAGCTGACGAGCGACGCGTTCACGATCGAGCGGAAGTTCATCGCGCTGCGCGTCGGCGGAGGACCTCACGCCGGCAGGACCTGCGTGAACTTGCTCGTCGATGGCGCGAAAGTCGCGAGCCTCCCGGGACACTCGAACAACCGCATGCGCAAGGCCGCGTTCGACGTCCGAGCGTTCGAAGGTAAGAAGGCGAGAATCGAGATCGTCGACGCGGTCAGCGGCCCGTGGGGAAACATCGGCGTCGATGAGATCGGCCAGACCGATCACCCGCAGACTGGCGAGAGCATCGACGAGCTTTACGACTTCGGCACGATGACCTTCGCGCTCCTCGAGAAGCCGAGCGACTCGATCGAAGCGACGGCGCACCGCGACTCCGACGCGCCCCTCGAGCTTGCGGAATCCCCTCTCGGAGGCCCCGAGCTCGTCGGCGAGATCCGCAAGCGCGTACGACTCGAGCCCGGCGAATCGGTCACGGTCCCTTGGTCGATCGCCTGGCACTTCCCGAAGCTCCACATCCGCGGGATGGGCACCGACGGCCTGAAACACTCGTACGGCGCGCGCTTCAAATCATCGGCGGGCGTCACGAAGCACCTTACCGAGAACTACGCTCGCCTCTCCGGCGAGACTCGCTCGTGGGTCGAGACGTGGTACGACTCGACGCTGCCCTACTGGCTGCTCGACCGAACGATGGCCAACACGTCGATCCTCGCGACGACGACCTGCTATCGCATGGAGGACGGACGCTTCTGGGCGTGGGAAGGCGTCGGCTGCTGCCCGGGAACGTGCACGCACGTCTGGCACTACGCGCAGGCTCCGGGTCGTCTCTTCCCTGAGCTCGAGCGCGACCATCGACGACGCGTCGACTTCGGCTCCGCATTCCATCGCGACGGGGGCGTCGGACATCGAGCCGGCCTGAGCGGCGGGAGCCACCCGGCGATCGACGGCCAGTGCGGACGCATCCTCGGCTGCTATCGCGAGCACCAGATGTCGTCCGACGACTCGTTTCTCCGCGAGCTCTGGCCACGCATCCGCAAGGCGATCGAGTGGCTCATCGCGCACGACTCCAACGCGGACGGCGTCATCGAAGGTGCCCAACACAACACCCTCGACGCTGCGTGGTACGGCAAGATCGCGTGGATCACTTCGCTCTACCTCGCGACGCTCGAAGCCGGCGCGGCGATGGCGAAGGAGATGGGCGACACGAAGTTCGAGAATGTCTGTCGCGCGATTCACGCGCGCGGCGTCGACGGGATCCTCGAGACGTACAACGGCGAGTACTTCACCCAGATCGAAGATCCGACTCACTCCGGCGCGATCGGCACGGGAACGGGTTGCCACATCGACCAGGTCTTCGGTCAGGCCTGGGCGCACTGGGTCGGCCTTGGGCACGTCTTCGATCGAGAGAAGCAGCTCAGCGCGCTACGAGCTCTCTGGAAGTACAACTTCGTCCCGGACATCGGCCCCTTCCGCGAGAAGTTTCCGCGAGGGCGCTGGTACGCGACGGCCGGCGATGCCGGCCTCGTCATGTGCACCTGGCCGCAGGGCGGCGAGAGCGAGAACTATGCGAAGCACTGGCAGTACGGCTACTTCAACGAGTGCATGACCGGGTTCGAGTGGCAGGCAGCCGCTCACATGATCTGGGAGGGCATCGACCAGCCCGATCTGCTGCTCGCGGGACTCGCGGTGAGCCGCGCGATTCACGACCGGTACGACGCGTCGCTGCGCAATCCGTACAACGAGGTCGAGTGCTCCGATCACTACTCGCGAGCGATGGCGAGCTACGGAGTCTACCAATCGGTCTGCGGATTCCAATGCCACGGGCCGCGAGGTAAGCTGCGCTTCGCGCCACGGGTGAGCGCAGAGGACTTTCAGGCGGCCTTTGTCAGTCCCGACGGCTGGGGAAGTTACGCGCAGAAGCTCGAGGCAAATTCGCTGCGCGTTCGGGTTACGCTCAAGAAGGGCGAAGTTCGATTGCGCGAACTTTCTCTCGAACCGCCGAACGAGCGCTTCCGAGCTACTCGGTTGGTTACCGGCGAGATAGAATCGAAGCTCATGAGGTCGAAGACGGGTTCGATCGTTGTTCGCTTCTCGCGCGAGCAGCGCATCCAGCAGGGTCAATCTTTAGAAATCGAGATCCGGGCATAGTCGCTCAGGACGAGGAAAAACGATTCGTTCCAAAGGGTCGAGGACTGAATTCGAGGGAATCAGAAATGAGACGAACTGTCGGCACACTGTTTCTTGTCGTTGCAGGCTTGCTGCTGAGCCCAGCGGCTCACGCACAAGATGATCCTGCACACCACTGGACCTTCGACGAGACCTCGGGTCTCACCGCTCAGGACGTCGGCTGCGCCTCTGGGCAGCTCCTCGGCTTCGACAACGGCGACGACTCGCACTGGGTCGAAGGCACGATCAACGGTGGACTCGACCTCGGCGTCGATGGAATCTTCGACAACCGAGTCGCCGTCAACCTGCAGGAGATCGGTGCCACGGGCGAGGGATTCACGATCTCGATGTGGATCAACCCCGGCGAAGCGATTCTCACGCCTGCGGAGTACCAGCTGCTCGCGACGCCAGCGGACGCGGTAGGCTTCACGATCATGAACTTCGACGACGGAAACGTCGCTCACGATCGCGTCCTTCTCTTCTGGGACGGCGCCCTTCCGGACCTACACGTCGGCACGACGACGCTCGAGCCTGGCACCTGGTACCACGTCGCCATCACGAGCGGTGGCATCGGTGGCGAGAAGAAGTACTTCGTCGACGGTGAGGAAGATCCCCAGACTCTCTTCCTCCCCGATCGTGGTGGCACAGAAGGAAACCACCCGGTCTTCCGCGCGGGCTGGCCGGCCGGCCCCGGCGAGATCGGCTCGATCCGCGGCACGCAACGAAACCACGACTCGGTCATCGACGACGTTCGCATCTACAACCGAGAGCTCTCGGCCGAAGAGATCGGCGACCTCTACCTCGACGAGCCGCCGCTGCGCCCTGATGTCCGCAACATCTCCCCCGAGGCGGGAATGGTCGAGCACGACCCCAGCGACGGCCTCGCCTTCGACGCGGTCGCGCAGGAAGCCGGCGCGACGATCGCCACCGGGGACATCAAGCTCTTCCTCAATGGCGATGACGTCTCGGCCGACCTCGACATCGGCGGCACGGAGACGGCGCGAGAGGTCATCTACGACGGACTCGTCGCTGATCAGGCCTACGAGGCGCGCATCGAGGTGACCGACAGCCTCGGCGGAGTCGCCTGCACGTCGTTCTCCTTCGCGACCTTCCAAGAGCGCGAAGAAGGACTTCTCCATCACTTCAAGTTCGACGAGACGGGCGGCCTTCTCGCGATCGACTCCGGATCGGCGCGCAACGGCTCGCTCCTCAATTTCGAGCTCAACGACGACACCCAGTGGCAGCGCGGCGCGTGTGACGCTGGCCTGCATCTCGGTGTAGACGCCTCGTACAACAATTACGTCGAGTTCAACTCGATGGCCGTCAACGCGTTCGACAACGGCGGGTTCACGGTCTCGATGTGGATCAATCCGGGCGACCAGATCAACACCCCGGGCGAGTACCAGCTCCTGAGCTCTCCCGGTGACGCCGTCGGATTCACGATCATGAACAACCCGCCGAACGCGGCGGATCGCGTCCTCCTCTTCTGGGACGGCAATCTGCCGAGTCTGCACGTCGGCGCGACGA
>CAYZGY010000128.1:0-2237 GCA_964478085.1 uncultured Planctomycetia bacterium | reverse complement strand
ATTGGCTCACCTCGCCGTTGCTGATGTCCAATATCGGCGCGACGACGCTCGAGCCCGGAACGTGGTACCACGTCGCGATCACATCGACGGGAATCGGTGGCGACAAGCTCTACTACGTCAATGGCGAGCTCGAGGATCAGACACTCTTCATTCCGGCGCAAGGTGGCATCGAAGGCCAGCACCTCGGCACGCGCGACGGCTGGGCCGAGGGAATCGCCCGCATCGGTGTCATCAACAACGGCGCTCGCGGACACAACTCGCTCATCGACGACGTGCGCATCTACAACCGCGCCCTCGACGCCGACGAGATGTCGGAGCTCTTCGAATCGTGCGTTCCGGTCATCTGCGAGCCGCTCGCGCTCGCCGATCAGTCTCCCGCTCCTGGTGACTCGTTTCACGACGCGACAACGGGTCTCGTCTTCGAGGTCTCGACGACGAACGATGGCTTCGTCATCGACCCTGCAGGCATCGAGCTCTTCCTCAATGACGTCGACGTCACGGGAGACCTGACCATCGGCGGCACCGACACGACGCGCACGGTCTCCTACGACGGCCTCGTGGCGGACACGCCCTACCAGGCTCGCCTGCGCATCACCGACGGCTGCGACAACTTGCAGACGATCTACAACTTCGCGACGTTTACCGAATGTCCCTCGGACGACGACAGCCTCATTCACCACTTCAAGCTCGACGAGACGAGCGGTCAAACGGCGCTCGACTGCGTCAGCGGTGCGGTCGGTGCCTTGCTCAACTTCGGCGACGATGACGCCCACTGGACGGACGGTCAGATCGACGGCGGCCTCGACTTCGGCGCCGACAGGTCGATCAACAACGCGGTCGAGTTCCCGATCCAAGGCGTCATGGCAACGGAGACCGGCGGATACACGATCGCCATGTGGATCAATCCCGGTGAGCAGATCAACAACATGGGTGAGTGGCAACTCCTGATGACGCCGGGCGACCAGATCGGCTTCACGATCATGAACTCGGACAACGAGATCACCGCGGATCGCGTGCTTCTTCACTGGGACGGAAGCGGACCCGACATCTTCGTCGGCTCGACCACACTCGAACCCGGCAACTGGTACCACGTTGCGGTCACCTCGCTCGGTACCGGCGGCGAGAAGAAGCTTTTCGTGAACGGTCAGCCCGAAGAGCAACGGCTCTACCTGCCGTCACTCGGTGGCGATCCAGAAAATCCTCTTGGCGTCCGAGATGGTTGGCCCGCCGGCAACGCCCGCCTCGGCTCGTTCGTCGGTTTCGCCGCGCGTCAGCACGACACGGTCTACGACGACGTGCGCATCTACAGTCGCGCCCTCGAGGATGCGGAGATCGAAGAGCTCTACGGCGACGATCCCCCGCCGCCGCAGATCGTCTTCCACCGCGGCGACGGCGATGACAACGGAGAAGTCCAGCTGACCGACGCTATTCGCATCCTCGCGTTCCTCTTCCAGGGCGGCCCGGCGCCGGTCTGCATGGACGCCGCGGATGCGGACAACAACAATGAGGTCCAGCTGACCGACGCCATCCGTATCCTCGCGTTCCTGTTCCAAGGTGGCCCACCGCCGGCGACTCCGGGTCCCGACACGGAGCCTTGTGGTCCCGACCCCGAGGATCCGAACGATCCGCTCGATTGCGCAGAGTACAACTCCTGCCCTGAGTAACGAGGACCTCGCGTGCACCATTTCGCCACGCGCCTGACGCGGCTCGCGCTGCTGACACTGCTCTTCTCGGTGTCGGCAACGCGGGCCGCGTTCGGCATCGTCATCTCCGAGATTCACTACAATCCCGCCGGGCCCGAAGAGTCGCTCGAGTTCGTCGAGGTGTCGAACGAGACGTCGACACCCGAGGACATCTCGGGATGGTACTTCACTGACGGGATCACGTACGAGTTTCGACCGGGCACGATCCTCGAAGGCGGCGAATCGATCGTCGTCTGCGCGGACGTCGCCGAGCTGCGGCGGGTCTACGGCATCAACAACGCCGTCGGGAACTTCGTCGGCCGACTCGAGAACAACGGCGAGCGACTGACGCTGGCGAACCAGGTCGGCATCGAGATCTCCTCTCTGCGCTTTCGCGACGAGGGCAAGTGGCCCGTCGGAGCCGATGGGTCGGGCCACACGCTGACGCTCCGCGACTGGGGACTCGACCCATCCGAGCCCGAGAGCTGGAAGCAGAGTCGCCGGCTCGGCCGAAGCCCTCGCGCGCCGGAAGGCGACGGCGGCGGTGGCGAAACC